>DAIPJA010000198.1:0-3619 GCA_036770525.1 Gudongella sp.
ATAGCAGTTGTATATTTACATATTGAAAATAGACTTGAGGCTTGGTTTGGGGGAGCCAACAGGAAACTGCAAGCTGAGTACATCAATAAGCTAACTGCATTAGATTTAAATGGTTACCATCTTTCTGAGCCAGGACCTGGGGTTGATTCAATAGTAGAAGTTAAGGTAGCAGAGTCACCAAACTTCGACAATGTCCCTGAATTAGTTGTGTTGATAGAAGATAGGGTGTTAAGCTTTGCACAAGATATGGTTTTGATCATAAAGGATTTAAGCGAGAAGGAGATGAAGAAACCGTGACAATAAGATTTAGAAGTTATAACAATGAACCTGGCTTTGCCAGGGGGGCCGTGTAGAGTTTAGTTATGTCAAGGCTCATAGCGATCATTTCGAGAACGAATACTGTGATATGATGGCAAGGATAAAAAGAGAGTCTGGGAAGGAGGAGTGAGTGGGTATCTATAATATTGAAATGGAGGGAAGTATATGACTGAAAAAGGATTATTAGATAAGCTTAAGAAAAGATTCGAGGCCAATCCTGAAAGACATAAAGAGATCGACTGGGAAATGGTCATGAAAAGGCTTGGTGCCAATCCAGAGAAGCTTAAAGCTCTAATAGAGATGGAAAGAACCGGAGGAGAACCTGATGTAGTTGGTATCGACTCTACTTCAGGTGAAATTATATTTGCTGATTGTTCTCCTGAAACACCTGCAGGAAGAAGAAATTGCTGCTACGACCTTGAGGGTCAGCAAAAGAGGGAAAAAAAGGGAATCCACCCTGAAGGTAATGCAGTAAGCATGTCCAAATCCATGGGTATCCAGCTTATGACAGAGGAGGAATACTTTAAGCTCCAGGAGCTTTTTTCCTTTGATCTCAGAACCTCAAGCTGGCTAAAAACAGAGGATTCCGTCAGAAAGCTGGGAGGAGCGATATTCGGAGATAAAAGGTTCGGGAGGACTTTCATCTATCACAACGGAGCTGACTCATTTTACAGCTCAAGAGGCTTTAGAGGCACACTGAGAGTCTAATTGTAATATAAAATACAAAAAGCAAGAGATGTATCAAGGCTCGCGGTTGAAGCGGGTCTTTTTTGTCCGATAAATATTAAAATTTTAACATTTACCAGGTAGAGTAATGATATAATCATAATATGATTTGTTTTAACTTTCAAACGATGGAGGAAAGAATGAGCAATCGAGAGAGTATATTGGAGATTTTAAGTAAAGCTAAGGCAGCGTCATCTGTTTCACCTGATGAAGCTATAGATATGAGCAATGAGGCTTATCAAATGTCGAGAAATGGTGGCTTTAAAAGAGAGGAAGGATTTTCTCTGCTGGGAGCTGCTTATGGCTACAGGGTCAAATCCGATGTTGGGAATCTGCTCGACATGAGTCTGGCTGCAAGACAAATATTTGAGGAGCTGGATGACCATGAGGGCTTGATGAGAGCCTTGAATCTTGCTGGCGTCGCTTACTTTTACAGTTCTTTGTATGAGGAGGCAATGAGGAATTTTCTTAAGGCACTGGACTATTCAAAGGTAGTCAACGATCCCTTCCTCGAGAGCAGTGTTCTTAATAATATCGCCGAGGTTTATCGGGAAACACTTTCATATAATAAGGCCATAGAGTTCTATAAAAAAGCTGAAGGGTTATGCAGAGAAAATGGACTGGATCTTAATAGGGCTGTAATCCTTGGAAATATTGGTGAGATACATCTAAAGGAAAGCAAGCCTGAGGAGGCTTTAAACTGCTTTGAATCAAGCAAGAGAATTTTGAGAGACATGAATGACCCCATAAGCCTGGCTGAGATAGAGAGCAGGATAGGCCAGGTTTACCAGGCTATGGGAGGCAGAGTGGAAGCTGAGGAGCAGTACAAGAAATCTCTGTCTATGCTGGAAACGTTGGAAAACAAGTATTACTCAATAGACATACTTACAAACCTGGCATCTCTTTACGCCGAGACAAACCTGGATGAATCAATGGAATTACTTGCCGTTGCTATCAGCTATGCTGAAGAGATAGATGCGAAGAAGAAAATAAGCTCAGTATACAGACAAATAGCATCTATCAATGAGGATTACGGTAACTATAGAGTTGCCCTTGATTATTTCAAGCTATACTGTTCATATAGCGAAAAACAGCATAATTTGGCACTTGGTAGCCGATTAGAGATCCTGAACGTTGAGCTTAAGCATACAACTGATTTTGAGCAGTTGAACCAACTTAAGAATAGGTTTGAGCATGAGTTAAAGCTTCAGAAGCTTGAAATAGAACGAATGAATGAAATGAACCGAAGCCTGGAAAAAAAGATTTCAGAGGATGAGCTTACGGGAATACTTAATAGAAGAGCAATAAATAAGAAGCTGCATGAAATTGCCGAGGCTGCCAGGACCGAGGAATTCTTTTTAACTGTATATATGCTTGATATCGACAATTTCAAGATGTATAACGATCATTGGGGTCATTCAGATGGAGATAAATGTCTGATATCTATAGCTAAAGCCATAAGCTCGATCGCCTGGTCCAGGAATGATATTTTTGGACGTTACGGCGGTGAGGAATTCGTGTATATAGCAAGAACTAAGGATTATGATACCGCATTTGAACTTGGGGAAGAGATCAGAGAAGAGGTGGAGAAGCTTGGACTATATTATGGAGATGGCAAAGATAAGACTCCAACTACAATAAGCATTGGTGGAGTAATCGGATCCGGAGAGGAGCTATCCAGTGTGTCCAGACTACTGCAAATGGCCGATGATCAGCTGTATATATCCAAGAGAAGCGGTAAAAATAGGGTCAGACTGATAAGTCTTGATTAAAAACGGAGGCTTTGTAAGATTAAATGACAAAAGATAACACTTCACAAACCAGGATCGAGCTAATTTTATTTTTTATCCTCATATCCATCGTTGCCTTGGGAAATGGCCTGAGTGACAGCATCTATTCCAATTATTTCAAGGAAGTGTATGGGGTGACGGCCTTTCAAAGAGGCTTGATTGAATTTCCCAGAGAGCTTCCCGGGATTCTATGCACTGTCGTGATCGGAGTGCTGGGATTTATGGGAGACATAAGAGTTGCATTTATTGCTCAGGTTTTGTCACTAATAGGGGTAACAATGCTCGGTCTTGTAACACCGTCATTTGGAATAATGCTTGTATTTCTGTTTATTAACTCCATGGGAATGCACTTATTTATGCCATTGCAGGACGCCATAGGCATGTCCCTTGCTGAACAGGACAGAATAGGAAGAAGAATGGGACAATATTCAAGTGTCAGGGCAGCATTCAGCCTGGTGGCAGCATTGATGGTGTTCTTTGGGTTCAGGACAGGCTTTTTCACATTTCAGGAACCTGTAAAAATTGTGTTCCTTATTTCAGGTGCACTTTTTACAGTAGCAGCGGTTATAACTGCTATAATGTCTGGAAGAGTCAATATTGAGATCAAAACCAGGAAACGGAGAAAACTGGTATTCCGAAAGCAATATAAGTATTTTTATTTTCTCACTGTCCTTAAGGGAGTACAAAAGCAAATAGCATACGTTTATGGTACCTGGATCATTGTTGACCTTCTTATGAAGAGGGCTGATACAATAGCACTTCTAACAATAGCCTTTACATTCGTT
>DAIPJA010000199.1:0-3611 GCA_036770525.1 Gudongella sp.
CATTTAAGGAAAGTACTGAGAAAATGATTAGGATCATCGACGAAACTGCTGAAAGGGGAGGTACAGTCTTAATTCCGTCATTCGCTGTTGGCAGGACCCAGGAGCTGATTTACGAACTAAACCACTACTATGAATACGGCGATATTGAACAGCACATGAGAGTTCCAATTTACATTGACAGTCCTATGGCTGTAAATGCTACGGAGATATTCCAAAAAAATTCAGGGAGCTTCAACAAAGAGACACAAGAGCTGATATTGAGCGGTGACAACCCATTTTCCTTCGACAATCTTCATTATGTGAGGAGCCAGGAGGAGTCAATGGCGCTTAACAAATCTTCGTATCCAAAGGTAATAATCTCAGCAAGTGGTATGGCTAATGCGGGACGAATTAGACACCACCTAAAGCACAATATTTGGGATCCTAAGAATTCTCTTATATTTGTTGGATATCAGGCTGAAGGGACACTTGGGAGAATATTGCTTGATGGGGTCAAGAGAGTCAAGATACTCGGCGAGGAATTAAACGTTGCGCTACAGATCCATAATCTGGAGGGATTTTCCGGTCATGCAGATCAACCATTTCTCTTGAAATGGTTGGGAGAGTTTAAGAAGAAACCAAAAAAGATATTCCTGGTTCATGGTGAAAAAGAGGTTTCCCAAATATTTGCCAAAGAAATCGAGAAAGCATATGGAATCAATTGCATAATTCCTAAGCTTGGGAACACGTATAGCGTGGCAATCGACGCTATTGAGGTTGAAAAGGGAATCACACTGGAGCCGGAGATTCTAAAGGAGCAAATATCCAAGGAGCTTGAAAGTGTTTATAATCAATTCAATGCACTGATCAGCAGATCGAATGGATTATTTGACGAAAAACTTCTTGAGAAGGATTTTGATCTATTAAAGAATAAATTACTTGAGCTGCAGGGACAGCTTATGGATTTAAATATGATGATAGGGAAATAGGAGGCTGAAATGAAATATATTACTAATCTTTCTAATGATCCACATTATAACCTGGCATTTGAAGAGTATTGCTTCAAAAACCTTCCTGAGGGTGAAGATTATGTCTTTCTTTGGATAAACGGTCCAGCAATCATAGTGGGGAAAAATCAGAACACTATAGAGGAAATCAACCAGGATTTTGTAAGAGAAAATGACATAAAGGTAGTCCGCAGAATAACCGGAGGCGGAGCTGTATATCATGACCTTGGCAATCTTAACTTTTCGATCTTTACAAAATCTGAAGGTAAAGAGCGTATAGACTTCGGACAAATAAATATACCTATATTGAAGTCACTTGAGCGATTCGGTATCGAAGCTAAGTTGTCAGGCAGAAACGACTTGACGGTCGATGATAAGAAGGTCTCAGGTATCGCCCAGTCAGTATGGAAGGGCAGAATTCTAAATCACGGAACGATACTATATGATACCGATTTGACAGTACTTTCAAAGGCTCTAAATGTCAGGGCTGATAAATATGAATCCAAGGGCGTAAAGTCTGTCAGGTCGAGGGTTACAAACATAAAGCCATACATGAAGGATAATGTAGACATAATAAAGTTTAAAGAGATGCTGCTGGATTATATATTTGAGTATGCTGGAGAGGAAAAGAAGGAATATTTCCTATCAGCTGAACAGCTTCAAAGTATTGACGCTCTTTATAAGGATAAGTACACAACCTGGGAATGGAACTATGGGGAATCCCCTGACTTTGGGGTTAAAAACTACAAGAAATTCCCGGTTGGAGGAATTGAGGTAAGGATACAGGTCAAGTCAGGAGTTATCAACAATATAAAGATATTCGGTGATTTCTTCGGAACCAGAGACATAGCCGAGCTGGAAAGTACTCTAAAGGGAACCAAATATGAAAGGGAAAGTCTGCAGGAGCTATTTGGTAACATTGCCTTGCAAGACTTCTTCGGTACAATAGATAACAATGATTTTATTGAGCTTTTAATCGAATAATATTCCGGGAGATGAAAAATTGGACATCGGGGATGAAGTAATTATTAAGATTGTCGAAACCAAGAACGACCTGAAGCAGTTTGTGGACCTTCAATACAAGCTTTACATGGGTGATCCAGGGTGGGTACCTCCGTTAAGATCAGACCAGCTAAAATATGTTGCTGGAGTAGGCAATTATTTAAATCAAGCCGGGCCAAGTATAAAATTACTGGCACGGAAAAATGGCGAGGTAGTAGGCAGGCTTCTCGTAGGTATCAATGAGGAATTGAATCATGATAAAGGGTTGAAGGCTGGATACTTATCTCTATTTGAATCGATCGATGATGAGATGATTTCATACAAATTACTAGATTATGCTGAAGTATGGTTGAAGGGCAAGGGAATGGACCACATGAAGGGTCCATTCTCACTCCCGGGCGGCGATGACAACAGAGGATTTCTTCTGGATAATTTCAAGGACCCCACCATGATCATGAACACCTACAACAAGAGCTATTACCCAAGGATGTTTGAAAATTACGGATTCGAGAAGTATCACGATGTATTTGCCTATATTAGCGACAGCGGAAATGAGAATATTAAAAGGTACGAAAAGCTTGTTCCTTACGCGATGGAGAGAAATCATTTCACTGTTGATAAAATCCGATTGAAGGAAATCCAGTTGGAAATGAAGGATGTAAAGGAGATAATTGAAAAGGCTATGCCCAAGGAGTGGCTGGATTTTGTTCCTCCTAATGATGAAGAGATCCAGCTCATTGCAAAGCAGCTGGTACCATATGCAGATCCTGATCTTATTTATATCGCAAGAAGTCTTAAGGGAGAGCCCATAGGCTTCAATATTGCTCTTCCTGACTACAATGAGGTCTTGTCCAAAATGAATGGACGCCTGTTTCCCTTTGGAATATTTAAGTTTCTATACTACCGGAGAAGAATCAAGGGATTGAGGTTTTTTGTTTTGTTCGTAGTTCCTGAGTATAGGAATAAGGGGGTGTCATCAGCAATCTATTATCATATTTTTAAATCCGCAGTCGAAAAAGGATATACCCATGTTGAGGGCTCAACGATCTGGGATTATAATGAACCGATGAAGCTTGACATTGAAAAATACGGTGGTAAGATTTACAAAACCTACAGGATATATACTAAAAAAATCAATAAATAGTGGGAGGTAACATGAAAAAGTTTCTATTAGTTTTGCTTTTAATTGTCCTTGCAACAGGTATAGGAGGTTTCTTCTTCCTTCCAGGATATCTTTCAAAAACCTACAATCAGGAGCCGGTGGAAATAGTTGTCGAGTCAGGAGATTATCTGGGGGCAATTGCAGAGGACATATATGAAAAAGGAATAATTAAGAGCCGACTTTGGTTTAGATACAAAGGTCAGGATATTGCAACCAACATCAAACCAGGAACCTATACACTCGAGGCTGGGAAGGGAATAGATGAGATATATAGACTGATACAGCTTGGAGAACAGGAAGTACCTGTGATTGTTACTTTCCCGGAGGGCTTCATATTATACCAGTTTGCACAAAAAATTGAGGAGTCTGGATTAGGTACAGCAGATGATTTTATTGAGATCACAGAGTCGAAATTTGAGGAAAGCTACAGCGAGGGGGTGGACTCTGAAGAACTCTACTTT
>DAIPJA010000200.1:0-3569 GCA_036770525.1 Gudongella sp.
GAGTCGAATATGTACCTGTGAACCTTTGCCTTTTCCTCGTCCGAGATGTGGTTACCCTTCACAACTTGGAGTGTCCTCCTGCCAGGTAACTTCGGATCAGCAGACAGTATTGCTACCGACCTACATCTCTGCTCAATACCAGAGCTGCCAAGGATCTTGTCCTTCTGTGGTCCCTTCTTTGATGTTGCCTTGCCTTCATGGTGGATGATCAGAGCTGCACATCGGTACCTGTTCAAGACCATTGAAAAGCTTGTGAGGAACCTCCTGACATCATTCGTGGCATTGATGTTACCTTCGAACACATCACCAAAAGCATCGATAACCACCAGATCATATCTTTTCTGGGAAAGTTCAACTTCCAGTACGGGTACGATCTCTGTTGTGTCGTCAACCACCTTCAGATTTACGCTCTGTGCCTTGTTCAACTTCATCCCAGCCAATTGTCTGCTTAGCCTAAACCTGATATCGTACCGGTCATCCTCGGTCGTAATTATCAGGGCCCTATTATACTTTGGCTCCATAGTCATATCCAGAAATTTACTCCTACCAAGGATAATGGCAGTACAAAGCTGGATGTAAAACATGCTTTTCCCGACATCACTCTTACCAGCCAGCATACTGATTTTACCCCTAGGGATAATTGGATATACCAAGAACGACCTGTCATCGTCTGGCATCTCCATTAGCTCATCGAGAGTGGTACCGATTAAACAATCGTTATGACCAGCAGACATCGGCAGTACCCTCTGTGAGGGTCTGCCTTTGTCCATTGGTTTGTCTGCTGATCTGATGACAGTCATCGGTGCTACAGCTGCAGCCTCCTTCATGAACCTGCCTTTTTCCTTTTCATTCCTGTCTAGGAAATCAAGCGGGTCATCCAGGTGGCTGAGGCACTTAACAACACTTTCTCTCGTCTTGTCCGAAAGGTTCTGCCAAATCTGGTGGGCATATGGATAACGTTTGTCCAAGTCCTTCGCTGTGATCATGCTGCACCCCCTTTCTTTACATTAAGTGGGATGTAGTGAGCATCAAGATGTTCATCAATATCAGATGACTTGTAGTAGATTTTACGCCCGATCTGGGCATACGGTAGAATTCCGCGATCCCGATAGGACTGAAGCGTCCTTTTCGAGATTTTCAAGATGTGGCATACTTCCTCTGAAGAGAGCCACTTTTTTAATGGTAAATTTTGACTTATTTTCATGCTTTTAGCATTTTAGTTGCCCCGAAAATCGGCAATAAGTACATGCTAAAAGTCTGGCAAATACGTACTTACGTTAATGATTGCAATTTGTTCTGAAAATAAGTGCTTTATGCAAAATAAACGTACTTAGAAAAAGACGTATTTACGGTACGGTTCGTTATTGTAAATCCTTAATAATATTATCAATGTCTCCCTTAACCTTTGAAGATTGTGGACCCTTATTTCTACTTAGAGTACGTGATGACAATTCTTTGTTCCTATAAGTAAAACAAGCACATGCAATCTGCCATTTATTTTTCTCGATATGAACAACACCTTTTTCAAAGCTCGGTGTCGGGAAGTTTGTCAATCGATCAATAAAATAATGTAAACTTCCTACTGACTTAACCCAACAAATCTTTTCGGTAATTATCACACCTGTGAATATGGTACGAAGCTGGTTTAAAGAAGTCTCCTGGATTAATTTTGCACGTAACATCTTGTCCATGATTGAACGTAGGTTTTCATTTGAAAGAACCTCTTCACTCCTGATACGAAATGACACTAAATTGTTATTAGCCTTATTATCTGCATTTTTTATGACATGTTTGAGATAGTGATCGCCTTTCTCTATCTCATGTTGCGCAGAATCTATCAATTCCCGTATTCCGTTTTTAAATTCTAACCATATATAACTAATAGTGTGTTTTCGGGAACTCTCAAGTTGGTCATAATAGAAATTACTGCAAGTTAACTTTGAATGGATCCAATACCCGTTAATAAAAACGATATCATTATCAATGTTTTTCAAGTTTACTATTACATACTGCAAGTAGGCAATTTTATCTTTATCAGATAGGTTCTCAGTAACGACACACATCTCGTTTTCTATTTCAACAAGCGAATCTTTCAGCGCGTATTTATTATACGATAAGTCATGGAAAGTATAAAAAGGTTCGAATTCAAAGTCAGGTGGTTGGTTTCTAATTATATTTATTAGTGTGGGTGGTTTTTCATGCGGGATCGCCTTAAAAGCTTCATGCATTATCGGAGCACTTAATAGCCTCACATACTTCTCTAAGGATCTATTCTTAGGTTTCATAATAATTCTACTATTATCAAAGTATCGAGGTTGGTCACTTCCTCAAATGATCCAAGGGTAGCCTCTGTAACCTTTACACTTGGCTTAAAGTTATGCAATACTCATGAAATACTCAACCTGTGATAAGTTCATTCGCATCATCGATAACCTCGTTTTCGAAACTGTCCAAGTATATCTGAGTGGTCCTCTCTGAATTATGCCCCATCCCCTCACTGATTACAGCTGTTGGGATACCTGACCTCTTTGCAATTGTAGCCCATGAATGACGGCTAACATACGTTGAGATTTTGATGGAGCAACCAGCATCCTCTCCAATAGTTTTGAGCTTCTTATTGGTCAATCTCAGGGCATTTCTATAATCCAAGTACTCTGATCCTTTGCGATCTATTATCTGAAAAACAAAACCCTCTGGCTCATCATTATAGTGATACTTGTCGATGATTGCTTTTGCTTCCTCTGTGAGCTTGATTGAGAACTTCTGCCTGGTCTTCTTCCTTGTGTACAATACACGACCATTAACAATATCTCTATTTCGCAAAAATGCAATGTCAACGAAAGACATACCTCTCATATTGAAGCTGAACAGGAAGTAATCACGTGCCTTATCAAGTTCAGATCCTGGCACCAATTCCAGTTTCCTGATCTTTGCTATATCCTCCTTTGAGATGGCACGTTTTATAGTTGTTTCCTGACGTATCTTCAAATCCTTGAACGGGTAGTACTTCTCCTGGGCTACCTTGTCCTTGATAGCCTGATTGTATATAGCCCTGAGGGTACGCAAGTATACTGAGATTGAATTAAGCCGTTTGTGGTTCTCCAATAGACTCTCTTCAAAGTCCTTAATTACCCGGTACGATAACTGGTGAAATGTCAAGTCAACGTCTTTCCTGTACTTCTTGAATGCAGCAAGGGTGGCTTCATACACATTTGCATTGCCAATCTTTCCTGATTTCTCCAGTCGCTTAACAAGGCTCTCAGTATATGTAAATACTGTTACGTTTGATACAGCAGGCTTTAACCTAGCTACAATATCATCTACGGTATACTGTTCCCCTTTCTCATCCAGGTCAATTATGACTTTATCAGCCTCGATCTGTTTCTTCTGGATGAGCAGCTTCAGTCCCTTGTAATTGGGGTGCTTCTTGTTGGGCAGGTTATCATCCATGTCCCACTGCTCAAGGGTAGTTGAATGACCAAGTGAGATCAGCTTCCTGGCCCTGTCTTTTATAACCTGAAGCACTATTGGGAAGGAACCATCCTTGAGCTTCTTATGAGTAAACAAAA
>DAIPJA010000201.1:0-3531 GCA_036770525.1 Gudongella sp.
CTGCGATCCTGTCCGCTTCCTCCTTCTTGCCCTCTCCCAGCCTTATGGATACCAGGGTGTTTCCTCCTATACCTATAAGCATTGCGAATGCCATTAGAACAAGCATGATAGGCATGCCTATATATATCCCGCCTATGGCGACACTGTCCACACCTCTGCCTATGAAGATCCTGTCCACTATATTATAAAGAGCGTTGACCACCATCCCTACTATCGCAGGTACAGAGAACCTTAGAAGTAAACTTGGTATCGACTCCATTCCCAGCCTTTCCGCTCTCTTTTCATCTCTTTTCATATTCTCACATCCTTTGAAGAACTAAATAAGATTATACTACAACATAGGATTTTGGCAACTTAATCCTTCAGCAAGGGGCTGGATCAAGATTATGGTTTTCAACGGTGCCCCGGAAGGCTATACTATTATCAGGAGGTGCACACATGTCTAAGAACAGGGATTTTGTAATCCGGTCACATGATAGAAGTGTTAAGTACGGCATAGATTCCAGGCAATTGACCAGCAAGAAAATGCTGGATGAGAGGGAATTCGATGCTCTTATAAAATCCAAACAGGAGTTGGTTGCCGTTGCTGAACCCTTCGTGAACCAGCTCTACACCTTTGTAAAGGACTCGCAGTTTTTGGTTATCCTCACTGATGAAGACGGCTGTATCCTGAATGTTATCGGGAACGAGGATATGCTCCAGAAAGCGCACTCTACTTATCTGCTCCCAGGGGCATATATGGGAGAGGAATATATTGGTACCAATGGAATGGGTACTTCAATAATCGAGGGATACCCACTGCAGATAACTGGTGATGAGCATATCCTTGAGATATTGCAGGGATGGACCTGCTCCGGTGCCCCCATAAGAGACCCCGAGGGAAGAATAACAGGCTGTATAGATCTTACGGGGAATATTGAGCTTGTGAACTCGCATACCCTTGGGATGGTTGCTGCCGCCGCCACAGCCATAGAAAAAATGCTGAGCCTTAAGAGATACTCAGAGAGAATAGAGGCTGACAATATGTACATAGAAGGGATAATAAATTCACTCCCTTCAGCGATTTTTACAACTGACCTTCATGGAAGGATAAGGCACTTCAACGAATTCTCCTACGGCATGCTTGGATACGAGAGAGATGAGTTCCTCCACATAGATTGTTCCAGGCTTATACATGGATGGCCTAAGATCGTGGAAAGGCTGTCTAAAAAGGAGAACATCCTTCAGGAAGACGTGGAAGTAAGCCTTAAGGCAAACAAAAACGAGGTAAACCTTAGTGCTTATCCGATAATTGGACCCGATGGCAATACAAAGGAGATCGTTTTCGTCCTCAAAGATGTAAAAAAGATGAGAAGACTTGCCAATAAGGTGACAGGATCGCTTGCCGTATACACCTTCGATAAGATAATCGGGAAATCACCAGCCTTCATGCAGACAGTTGCCTTTGCAAAGAAGATCGCTGACTCAAAGTCAACTATTCTGTTAATGGGTGAGAGCGGGACCGGGAAGGAGGTTTTTGCTCAATCGATCCAGAATTACAGCAACCGGAGAGATGAACCTTTCGTTGCCCTGAATTGCGGAGCGATCCCTAAGAATCTCATTGAATCAGAGCTGTTCGGATATGTGGGAGGAGCATTTACCGGGGCCAAATCTGAGGGTCACCCTGGAAAGTTCGAGATAGCGGACGGAGGGACACTTTTCCTCGATGAGATAGGAGAGATGCCATATGAACTTCAGACAAGGCTTCTTAGAGTCATCGAGGAAGGGAACGTAAGGCGGATAGGAGGTAATCGGGAGATCCCGGTGGATGTCAGGATAATAGCTGCCACCAATAAGAATCTCAAGGGAGAGGTTGATAAGGGCAATTTCAGGAAGGATCTTTACTACAGACTTAATGTACTTCCTCTCAGGCTTCCGGCACTTCGTGAGAGGAGAGAGGACATACCTCTTCTGATAGATTACTTCATGGAGAGGAAGTCCAGAAGACTGAACAAGAAAAAGGTAAATATCCCTGATCCTTTTATGGAGAGGCTGCAAAATTATGATTGGCCTGGCAATATCAGAGAGCTTGAAAATTTTGTCGAGCTTATTATCAATACTGAATCCATCCCGGGGGAAATTAGCCCTGAGGCACTGGTCAAATCTGCTGCCGGTGAACCTGGCAAAATCCTATCTCTTGCAGAGGTGGAGGAGCTTCATATCAGAAGTGCCCTTGAGGAAGTATCATATAATATCTCCAGGTGTGCAGAGCTTCTTGGCATAAGCAGAAACACCCTGTACAGGAAGCTTGAACTATATAGAATCGATGTTCCAAAATAGGACAGTGCTCAAAAGTTGAGCACTGTCCTATTGTCAATATTGTTCAAAAATGGAACACATTTTATTATTGGAGCATTTCCCACTTTATCTATGTCCTGTAATCAAGCAAAACAGAGCTATCTGACAATCTTAAACTCAACTGAAAGTTGGCACTATTCTTGCATAAGTATATCGTACAATACTTGATAGGAGGTCTGTATATGTACGGTTACAATGGAAAGATATTAAGAGTCAACCTGACTGAGGGAACCCTGAAAACTGAGAATCTTGATATGGATATGGCCAGGAAGTTCCTTGGAGGAAGAGGACTTGGAACCAAGCTTATGATGGATGAGGTAGATCCAAAGGTAGATCCCTTCAGCCCTGAAAACAAGCTGTTTATAGTTTCGGGACCGATGACTGGAAACCCTGTTGCCACAGGTGGAAGATACATGGTCGTTACCAAGTCGCCGCTCTCAGGAACCATCGCATCCTCTAACTCCGGAGGAAAATGGGGAGCAGAGATGAAATTTGCAGGCTGGGATGTCATAGCATTTGAGGGCAAATCAGAGAATCCTGTATATCTTAGCATAGAGGATGAAAAGGCGGAGCTGTTGCCTGCTGATGAGCTTTGGGGTACAACTGTATCATCAACGACAAAGAAGCTTGAGGAAAAGCATGCAAAGGGTGCTAAGATACTTGCAATTGGTCCGGCGGGAGAAAATCTGTCGCTTATAGCAGCGGTCATGAATGATGAGGACAGAGCAGCCGGGCGTTCAGGTGTTGGAGCAGTTATGGGATCAAAGAACCTAAAGGCTATCGTTGTAAAGGGTTCAGGAGCACCTGATGTTCCCGACCAGGACAAAATCAAAGAGCTCAATAAAAAACAACTTGCCAAGATAAAGGAAAACGGAGTCACAGGACAGGGTCTGCCTACATACGGAACAGCAGTTCTTGTGAATATACTAAATGAACTGGGCAGCTTGCCTACCGATAACTTCCAGAAATCAGTATTTGATGGAGCAGAGGAGATAAGCGGGGAAACTTTAGCCGAAAAATACCTGGTCAAAAGAACTGCTTGCTACAGGTGTCCGATCGGTTGCGGAAGATACGTCAAGGTTGGCGATTGGGAAGGCGGAGGTCCTGAGTACGAGACTCTATGGTCCTTTGGAGCTAGCTGCGGAATCAGCGACATGGAATCCGTTATCATGGCAAACTACTGGTGTAATGAGA
>DAIPJA010000202.1:0-3521 GCA_036770525.1 Gudongella sp.
GTCGTAGATGCTTCTATCCTCATCTATGACCACCGGCAATGACATTATGCTTTTAACCTGAATAGAGCTAATTGAATCTGAAAGAAAATCATCCGGTGTCCTGCCAGTAAGCAAATATCCAACCTTCGGTCTTGCATCAAGTATACCGGTCATGGTGAGTATTGCAAGGTCAGGTCTTAAGGTCGCTCTCGTAAGCTTAAGCTCAGTAGCAATGTCGTTGCTCGTGACTGGCTGCTTTCTTCGTACAATTTCTATGATCTGCTCTTGTCGATTCGAAAGTTGGATAGGGATCACCTCTATCTTCCGACGATGTAGGTCAAATCACAAACTCTCATCATCGTATCGTAAATCTTTCTTAAAAGTGCTAATCTATTGTTTCGAAGCTCCATGTCGTCGACCATTACCATTATCTTGTCGAAGAATCCGTCAATTCTGTATCTGAGTGTCCCAAGGACAACAAGAGCTTTGTCATATTCCTTTTTCTGAATATGAGTGTCAACTTTTTCTTCGATAGCATTATATGCATCAAACAAAAGGATCTCTTCCTCCGTGAGAAGGTCTCTCTTGACCTCTGTCCTGTCAGTTTTAACAGCCATGGAGGACAATCTGCCAAATGCTGCTAAAATATCTGCAACATCATTTCCCTTTGCCCATGAATCCAGCTTTTCACATCTTATTCTCATGTCATATATGTTATCTGTTCCTGTATGGATAACAGAATCTATCACATCGTAGGGTATTCCATTATCAAGGAACAGGTTCCTTACCCTGCCCATGAAGAAGTCAAGTATTTCACCTCTTACTTTATTATAGTCGCAAGCAAGACCGGTTTCTTCAACATATATATATAAAGAAAAGTCGATCAGGTCTAACATGGATATGTTAAGTTTCTTATCTATGATGATATTTATTATCCCCAAAGCACTTCTTCTTAGTGCAAATGGATCCTGAGATCCTGTTGGTTGAATCCCAATAGCGAATAGTCCGCAAATAGAGTCCAGTTTGTCAGCCATAGACAGAATGGAGCCAGCAGTTGTGGACGGCAGCTTATCACCAGAGAATCTAGGTAAGTATTGCTCGAACAAAGCCAGGCTTACGATTTCATTTTCTCCTGCCTCCTGGGCATATTCCATGCCTATTTTCCCCTGAAGCTCTGTGAATTCAGTTACCATTTTCGTTACCAGGTCAGCCTTAGCCAAGTGACTTGCCCTTGATACATTTTTTTCTGTTTCTTCTCCAACCTCAAGATAATCCGAAATTTTCTTGACGAGTTTTTGCAGCCTTAAGGTTTTATCATGCATCGTGCCAAGTTTTTCCTGGAATGTCAGTGTCTTAAGTTTCTCGACATAATATTCCAATGGATGCTTCATGTCCTCCTTGTAAAAGAATTTTGCATCCTCCAGCCTTGCACCAAGAACCTTTTCATTTCCCTTAACAACAGTTTCCACATGATTTCCATCACCGTTCCTGACAGTAATAAAGTAAGGCAGAAGCCTTCCCTTGCCATCAAGAACCGGAAAATATCTCAGATGCTCCTTCATTGGAGTAGTTACTACATCGAAGGGAAGCTTCAAATACTCATCCCTGATCCTTCCAATTATTGGAGTAGGGTACTCTACCAGATTTGTAACCTCGTCAAGTAGTCCTTCATCCTTTTGGATAGATCCGCCTTTCTCTCTGGCTAGTTTTTCTGCTCCATAACGGATCATATCCTTCCTCTCAGCGGGATCCACGATCACATAGTTGTTCTCCATCAATCTCTTGTAGGAGTCTATTGTTTCTATAACAATCTCCTGACTACCCAGGAATCTGTGACCTTTTGTTATATTCGAAGCAATGATTCCCTCTAGCTCAAAGGACAGAACCTTATCATCAAGAATAGATACCAGCCATCTTATAGGTCTTGCAAACCTTATATTCTTACCGCCCCACCTCATTGACTTTGGAAAACCTATTGCCTTGATCACTTCACCAAGGTTTTCCTCCAGTACCTTTTCAACTGCCTTGCCTTCCTTCCGAACAGTTGCGTAGACATACTCATCTCCATTAAGCTCTTGAATAAATACATCCTCCAATAGTACCCCCTGCCCTTTGATAAAGCCAAGGAGAGCTTTGGTAGGTTCTCCGGATGTATCGTAGGCTATCTTCCGTGCAGGCCCTTTTACAACAATTTCCTCGCTTCCTCCAGCATCTCCGAGCCCTTCAACGATGCAGGTCAGTCTTCGGGGTGTGGAGAGGATGTTAATTTTTTCAAATGAAAGTCTTTCATTTTTCAATAGCTTTTCGATATTTAAATGAAGCTGACTGCAGGCATCATTTATCAATCTTGCAGGAAGCTCTTCAACTCCAATTTCCAGGAGATATTTCCTAGACATATAATTCACCGTCCTTTTTAAGCAATGGAAATCCCATTTCTTCTCTTTGCTGAATGTAGAGATTTGCTATACTCCTTGCAAGATTTCTAACTCTCCCAATGTAGGTTGTCCTCTCGGATACAGATATCGCACCTCTTGCATCCAAAACATTAAAGGTATGGGAGCATTTTAGTACATAGTCATATGCCGGTAGCACCAAACCTTCTTCTATGGTCTTTCTGGCTTCGTTTTCATAAGTATTGAACAAACCCTTTAAAACCTCAATATCACCCTTCTCGAAGCTATATACGGAATGCTCATATTCCGCCTTTCTAAATATATCTCCATAAGTAAAATCCTTGTTCCATCTTATGTCGAATACATTGTCAACGTCCTGCAGATACATGGCTATTCTTTCAAGTCCGTAGGTTATCTCTCCTGATTCCAAATCACAGTTGATCCCCCCAACTTGCTGGAAATATGTGAATTGAGTTATTTCCATCCCATCAAGCCATACTTCCCAACCAAGTCCCCATGCGCCAAGAGTTGGAGCTTCCCAATTATCCTCGACAAATCTTATATCATGCTTAAGGGGGTCGATACCTATAGCTCTCAGGCTGTCAAGGTACAGATCCTGGATATCATCAGGTGATGGTTTGAGGATAACCTGGAGTTGGTGGTGCTGATAGACTCTGTTTGGATTTTCCCCATATCTGGCATCCGCTGGTCTTCTTGACGGCTCAACGTATACCACCTTCCATGGTTCCGGACCAAGTGCCCTAAGGAATGTGTGAGGACTCATTGTCCCTGCTCCTTTTTCCACATCGTATGGCTCTGCTATTATACAACCTTTTTCTCCCCAGTAATTAAGCAATTTCAGCATCAGATCCTGAAAATACATCTTAACCCTCCTCAATATTTTTGAATACAAAAAAACCTTGTCATCCCTATAGGGACGAAAGGTATCTTCCGCGGTTCCACCCTACTTAATACCGAAAGGTATTCTCTCAGTAAGCTTGCTCGGCAGTGCCTTTTGCGTGCATATAAGGTACCCGGTTCCCACCTGTCCCGGATTCTCTTTGTCCTTAATCTGCAGCTACTCTCTGCGTCAATGCAATTGTTCAGTTTATAAACATTAATCTAACAAATTATGGCGTTTGTGTCAAG
>DAIPJA010000012.1:0-19958 GCA_036770525.1 Gudongella sp.
AGTCAACAGTATCATTAGTATAGGAAGTTCAAATACTATCCCAAATGCAACTACTGTACTAAGTATAAATGCAAGATAGCTGCTAAAACTGATCATTGGCTGTATAACATCGAGTTGAAAACCCAGGAAGAATACTAACATTGTAGGCACTACCATAATATAGGAAAAAACTACTCCTAACGCAAAAAATATACCTCCCATAGCCAAGGCGGACATAACCAGTCGCTTCTCTTTGGAAGTAAGACCTGGACTTATAAAGAGCCATATTTGTGCTATAAGAAAGGGAGCTGAAACAATCAATCCTCCAATCATTGCAATGCGAACATTGGCCATTAACAGCTCGGAAGGTGATATAAATATGAATTCAATATTTTTACCTAAGTCGACCATGTGCCTGATAATTCGCTCAGCGAAAGTAAAGCAAATTGCTGCTGCTGCTATGAAAAATATGGCTGAGGCAATTATCCTTTTTCTTAATTCATCCAAATGACCAGTCAAAGTTAGGTTCTTTTCTTTTTGCTTCTTATTTTTTATCATCTTCTTTCTCATCCTCTTTGTCTGTTGCCTGATTAGCCCCTGATTTGAACTCTTTTATCGCTTTGCCTAAAGATTTCCCTATTTCAGGAAGCTTCGATGGCCCAAATATCACTAAAGCTATTGCTAATATTAAAATTAGTTCCGGTGCTCCAATTCTTCCAAATCCCATTTTATACCTCCTATCCTCGATAAAATATTGTCAAATACACAATAAATTCTATCATTTATATACATTAATATCAACTCTTATATCACCCACTTGTTCCATTGAAAAGTACTTTAAATAGTGCTATACTCTTTAGAGTGTCTAAACATATATGAAGGTGATAGCATGGAATCTGCATTTGACAAGAAAAAAATTCGAAGTGATATTACGAGGATAGCAAACCCCGTTTTTATAGAGCTTCTGCTTGGTACACTGTTTGGGATGGTCGATATGATGATGCTTGGCAGATCTGGATCTACTGAGATAACTACAGCATCAATAGCAGCAGTAGGCATAACCAACCAATTGATATTTGTTGGCCTTTCACTGGTACAGGCACTTAATGTCGGAGCAACCGCAATGGTAGCGAGGTACATAGGTTCTGGCAGAACAGACAAGATAGAGTCAGTGGTGAAGCACATAATTATCATGACTCAACTTTTTCTCGTTCTTCCAATTTTGTATCTTGGACTGGTAAAAAGCTTATGGGTTATGGAGATCTTGGGTGCCGGAACTGACACAATATCAATAGGTATGGGTTATTTCAGGGTGGTTACTCTAGGATTTATATTTCAGGGCTTTAATTTCTCCTTATTTGCAGCATTAAGAGGTGCTGGGGATACCAGGACTCCGATGAATATAAATATTAAGGTAAATCTATTAAATGTATTCGGTAACGCAGTTTTGATCTTTGGTTTGCTGGGTTTCCCAGCGCTTGGGGTAACGGGAGCAGGGATATCAACTGCAGTATCCCAATTCATTGCAAGTATATTATTGGTAAGGTACCTAATCAAAAGTAAGGGTCACATAAAACTTAATCTAAGGCATAGATTTAAAATTGACAACGACGTAGTATATAACCTGGTGAAGATTGGAGTGCCTGCATCGTTGGAGCAGATCGCCTTCAGAGCGGGGATACTTATTTTTACAAGAATGGTTGCCACACTTGGTACTGTTGCATACGCGACCCATCAGATTTGTATAAACATAATGAATCTATCCTTTACACCAGGTCAGGCCTTTGGAACAGCAGCTTCGACATTGACCGGAAGAAGCCTTGGGGCTCAGGATCCTGACCTTGCGGAGCGATACATTAAGGAAAGCAGAGGGATAGGATCTATAATATCGGCTTTAATGGGACTTTTGTTCTTCTTCCTTGGACCATACGTAGCTATGATGTATACTGACAGCCCGGAGGTTATTTCTGAGGCATCACGTGTTCTTAAGCTGATGGCCTTTATCATGCCGTTTCAGGGATCTCAACTTATTGTAGCTGGTGGCTTAAGGGGAGCTGGGGATACCATATGGACTCTGGTAGCGACATTCGCAGGTATAATAGGGGTAAGAATAGCACTGGCGTGGTTATTCGTAGTAGTTCTTGGATATGGACTACTTGGTGCATGGCTTTCTGTACTTATAGACCAATTTGTTCGGTGGGTTTTTATCTCACTTAGATTCAGGACAAATAAATGGAAATACATTTCAATAAGATAAAATCCGTCGTTTCCAGGCGGATTTTTATTTGACTTTAAATTTATGGGATGATAGTATATGAGTATAATCGAATATAATCATATAATGAGGTGAAAAAATGGAAGAGCTTTTCAAAGCAATTGGGGATGAAAACAGACTTCGGATATTGAATCTGTTGACGGATTATGAGCTCTGTGTATGTGAAATTGAGGTCCTCCTCGATTTGAATCAATCCAATGTGTCAAGACATCTGGGTAAATTAAAATCATCAGGCGTAATTTCATCTTACAAGGATGGTCAATGGATCCACTACAGACTGAGCGACGAGTTTAAGAAGAACAGCACTGACTTACTCAAATACCTTAGAGAGCAGGTTTTCAATAAGACTTTTTATGTTAGAGAACTTAGAAAATGTAAAATATACATCGACAGTCCTCTAAGCTGCCAGGATATAACCAGTGACAAAGACAGGGTGCAGGTTTTCCTTGAAGGAGAGCTTGAGAGACCAATATTTCCGGAGGAGTCCAAAAATGAAAAATAATAAGTTGCATGGAATAAGTTTTTTCGAGAAATACCTTACGATCTGGGTCGCTCTATGTATGATAGTAGGTGTAGCTATTGGTGTATATTTGCCACAAATACCTAAGTTCCTAAGTAATTTTGAGTACTATAAGGTGTCAGTGCCGGTTGCGATCCTAATTTGGCTTATGATCTATCCCATGATGCTCAAGGTTGACTTTAAAAGCGTTAAAAAGGTGGGGGAAAATCCTAAGGGATTAATAGTTACATGGGTAACAAACTGGCTGATCAAACCTTTCACTATGTTTGCTATAGCTTATGTTTTTTTTAATATATTTTATAAGGGTATGATAGATGGTGATACAGCCAAGCAGTACCTTGCGGGAGCAGTTTTACTTGGAGCTGCACCTTGCACAGCGATGGTATTTGTCTGGAGCCACCTTACGAAAGGAAACCCTGCATATACCTTAGTGCAGGTTGCTACTAATGACCTGATAATACTTGTGGCTTTTGTACCAATAGTTGCCCTGCTTTTAGGAGTAAGTGATATATTTGTACCATGGAATACCCTTTTCCTTTCAGTCGTTTTATTTGTAGTTATTCCTTTAGCAGCTGGCGTAATATCAAGAAATGTTATAACAAAGAATAAGGGACTTGAGTATTTTGAAAAAGTATATATACCAAAGTTCAGCAATGTAACAATAATCGGGCTTTTAATGACGCTGATAATTATCTTCTCGTTTCAGGGGCAAATTATCATCGACAACCCAATAAACATTCTGTTGATAGCAGTTCCTTTGATCATACAGACATTTTTGATCTTCTTCATTGCATATTTCTGGTCGAAAGCATGGAAGCTGCCTCATAATGTTGCTGCACCAGCTGGAATGATCGGAGCTTCTAATTTCTTTGAGCTTGCGGTTGCTGTTGCGATATCTGTATTCGGCATGACATCAGGCGCAGCGGTAGCAACAGTCGTCGGTGTACTGGTTGAAGTACCTGTAATGCTGATCTTGGTAAAGATTGCTAATAACACAAAGCATTGGTTCGATAATGGCTCAACCAGACTAAAGGAGGTATAAATTTTGAGAAAACCTAGAGTTGCATTCATATGTGTTCATAATTCCTGCAGAAGCCAGATGGCTGAGGCTTTGGGAAAGCATCTTGCTTCCGAGGTATTCGACAGCTACTCAGCTGGAACTGAGACAAAACCCCAAATTAATCAGGACGCAGTAAGGATCATGAAGGAAAGATTTTCTATAGACATGGAAGAGACTCAGCATTCAAAGCTTCTTGACGCGCTGCCTGAGATAGATATTGTCATAAAAATGGGCTGCAACGTGATATGTCCGTTCCTTCCCAGTCAATATGAGGAGGATTGGGGACTTGACGACCCATCAGGTAAGCCGGATGAGGAGTTCCACAGGGTGATAGATATTATTGAGAAAAATATGGTCGATCTGTCCAGGAGAATAATAGAAGGGGAAATTGAGCTTCAGCTATAAAAAAATACCGCCGGATATCACACCGGCGGTATTTTTTATATGTTTCTAATAATATGCTTTGCAAATTCTCTTGCTTTGTCCTCGATGTCCTCTATTCTAAGGATGGAGCCAGGGTCATTTGCCGTTGCCTGCAAGGAGAATGCAGGTGGGAGCTCAAAAGTCTTATTCATATTCAAGCTGCTTATAAGCTGCTTTGCCAGTGCATCTCCTCCGGAGTATCCGGATACGATAACAGAGAAGAGCTTTTTATCATAGAATTTCGTTTTGCGGAAAAGTGCCGTTAATCTGTTTATTGTGGCTACTATATTGGCAGTGAGCATATCGTTGTAGTTGGGGCAAAGCATAATCAGAGTCGATGAGTTGCTTATAGCAGGGTATACCTCCTCAACAACGATTCCTCCGTAGAAGCACTTTGATTGCCTGCCGAAGTATTTGCAGGTTTTGTAACTGCAGCCTCTGCAGTCAGTTATATTTCCATTTCCCAGATATACCTCAGTAATATCGATCCCACTTAGGTTTTTCCTTACAAGGTCCCATAGCTGGAGCGTACTAGAGGTACCCTTATTGGACGAGTGGAGTACAGCTATGCTCTTATTTCTGAAGTACTCCTGTGTTGATATGAGTCTCCTTCCAAGCTCCTCGCATTTTAGGAGGCAAATATCCTCAAGAGGCATCCTGTAGATTTTTTCCAATGGCTGGAAATTATCCAGATTTTCATTGGCTTCAATAGCCGGTCTTCCTGGAAATAAGCAACCAAGCTGGTTTGCAAGATATATTATGTCCTGTGACGCTGTTTTGGTAAAGGAGTTATAGCTGCTGTGCACAAGAAGTCCACCTCTGGAACCTGATAGCGATGAGTTGCCTCTTTCCCAGAGCTTTTCCAGGATCTGATTCATTTCAGTGTTTACTCCAATTGGATTTAGCTCAACAGCAAACAGGATATCGTTTTCAGTCATGTCAGGAAGCTCCATGGAGCTCCTTATTATTCTGTGGGAGTTATCCCCTACAGCCCTCTTTATCATTTCTTTTAGCAATCGTCCAGGCTCAGAGGGTATTACTACAGTTAATTGTCTCATATAATGCTCCTTAATCCGTTGTAGGTTTCCTTAAGCCTTTCCTTAAGCAAAGGATGAAGACTATATTGAGGCACCTCAAGCCCGGAGTCTGTAATTCTAATCTTTGAGCCCATATAAACATGCCCCATCAGTGAAGAGCCATAGAAATAATCGCCCTGAATCGCTGCTATAATGGATAAACTACCTGAAGAAAGACTTGGTGCAACATAAGGTTTATACCCTAGTGCTCTTATTTCAAGATTTGCTTTTACTGTTTTTTCTGTCAGGTATATTGACTTTTCATTATTATAATCGACCATACTGTCAGCAACGATGAGGCCGCTGCCGTGAGGTCCGAAAACCTGACCTTCTCTAAGGTATTGACCAAGAGAAACCTCTTTTTCAGCATAAAAAGCAGCTCTTGCATTCATTACACCCAATCAGAAACCGATTATCTTATTCGGGGCTATTCCATTAAAATCCATCTTTCCATTGTCATCACTGTTGCTGTCGATAAATACTGCTTTACACAAGGGATCGACAGGATCGCTAACTACTGCAAAGTAGCCCTTAAAACCTATACTTCTTGCCATTTTCGCATACTTATTGATAATCTCCCTGTTTCCTTCAAATTGGGCCATTCTTACATCAGACACACTGGATCCAACGGGAGGTATACCCTTTGATGCACAAAAAACAAACATGTCACAGTTAAATAAATCTTCCTCAGAGACACTTGCCACTTTTGGCATACTATCCTCATCAAAAGGCCTTCTTATTTGTCCAAGCTCATATTCCCATCTTTTTTGTTTATCATGACTCCTGTCATATAACCCTATGGCAGAGATATTTTTACCAAGAAGTCGCAGACCAATAGCGAGAGTGCTTCCAACATCTCCCAATGCAGCTATGTTGATTCTCCATTTTTCGGGGAGAGGATCGAGTTCATCCTTCCAACTGGGATAATTATTGTTAACTACCTTTACGTCACCGGCGAATATCCTATTTCTGATCCATTCAGGGAAATCAGTGCTATCTTCTTCATATTCCAGAAGCTCCAAATCTTCAGTCTCGTTTTCCAACTGAGATGTAGACATCGCTTTGAAGCCCCTTCGAGAGAGAAGAGGGTCACTTCTCCTTAGGAAGTATATGGTTCCCTCATGGTTTTTTACTGTGCATTCATCAGAAGCTTCAAGATCGTCAAACAACTGCCTTGAGAACAAGAAACTATCTCCGACTTTATAGTAATTCATATCAATCACCTCACATGTCCTCTAAGTGTGTGTTCGAGCCTTTTCAGATAGTCAAGGTCCATCTCGATAGATGCAGATGGCTTCATATGGCGTTTCTCACCAATACTCCTTTCAAGATCAGGATACCTTGGTATATGGATGACCTCACCCAGTGAGGCTATGGTCAAGTTCTTTTCATTGATCTCCTGATACAGTTTTTCTATCGCCTTGAAAATATCCATGGTATTCCTCAGTGAAACCTCTGACATTCTGTAAATACTGTCCTGGCTTTTTACCTTAATGAATCTTGGTGAGACATATGGCAGGATGAAGTTTATGCTTGGAATCAGATTATTCTCAAGGTAATCGCTTCTGACCATATCGCCTCCAAGAAATGGGTACTGACCGCTTTCATTGAACCAGAGCTTGAGATTAGGAACGAAGTATGCAGAATCGATATTCAGGTTTCTGATTTCGGCTATTTCTTTACCCTTGCCGGACAATATGCCTACCAGAAGCTTAGATATTTCAATTTCCTCATTTCTCAATAACGGTTCGACTATCTTTATTCTGTAGCCCTTGTGGAGAAGGTCATCCAGAAGGATGACAGGCTTGTTGAAGGATTTAATGGTTTTACATTGTTCTTCCAATGTCAGGTAATTGGGGAAGTGCCCAACTGTAAAGCTTTGAATGTCAGGTTCAAAGATCCTTTCAGTATGGAGGGTCTTCGTTACAGTATTGGGAATAATGGAGTTATTCAGAATGATTCCAAAGGGTACGCACATTTTACCTCCAAGCTGTTTTTTCCCGGAATCAAGTACTGGCACCTCATTTTCGTCGCAGATTTTTTGTATTAGCTTTGAGTAGACCATATCCCTGTTAAATGATATCAACAGCTCTCCAGGATAAAGATCTGCCAGAACTTTCTTCAACTTCTTCCTGGATTCATATATGACTCTCTGAACTCTTGGATCCTCGTCATAAGGAGCCTTTAGAGTGTTTTCAAGATCTAGATTAAGGCTCACGGGATTGTTCATATCCACCATTAGGATTGGAGATCCCCTGTGGGTATAGGGGGTTTTTACAAATCCCTGAAGGCTCAGGAATTCTTCAGCTTTTTTATTCTCTCCCTTGACCATGGTATTGCTGTATAAAGCATAGTTATAATCCCTATTTAATGCGATCGACAAAGTCTCGTTCAGGATCATGTCCATTAGATTGTCGTCATCATCCTTGGCAAACATACAGGAAATGAAAGCTGTTCGTCCCTTCGCATTATTTCTTATGAACTCAGTGGTTTCCTGATCCTTGAATTCATCGAAGAGCATACTGTGGCGAACCCAATAGAAGGCTGAAAAACCAAGCGGTGAATTAGTCTCGGTGTCCATTAAAAGTATTATTCTGTAGCTTAGTTTTTCCCTTATTCCAATAAGACCTTCGATGTCAAGCTTATCTCCAAAATGCCCCGTAAGATAATCAAGCAGCTCACTGCTTAGGTTTCTATGGACGTCGATATCTATGGTCTTCGTTTCCAGTAGTGTCTTGTATAGGGGCTCCCGCAGATATAAGCCAAAATTGTAGATATAATCGGCTGCCATAGGATCTATGAGCTTTGAAATATCTCTATTCTTGTCAATATTTTCCCGGATTTTTGTAGAACTGATGTCCTCATATTGTGTGGGCAGAGTAAGCTTTACTACGTTGCCCTTTATTCTTGAAATCGCAGATTCAAGTCTTTCAGACTCATTAATGTGATTCTGATCTGTTTTTCTGTCGAATATTACATGCGAAAACTTCAGTATTTCTCTTTCTCCTCTGTATGCTGAAGCATTCACCAGGACATCAGAGCCAACGGCAAGGTAGACCTCTCTCTTGCCAAAGATTGATTTCAGTTTTTTCATGTCTTGGTCGTTTCCGATATTTACAGGTATTTCCCTTGGGAAAAGATAAATTCCGTCCTCTTTGGCAATACTCATATTGATTATATTTCTCCTGAATTGATGGGCCTCTGTTCTCTTGGACCATGAAAACTCATCAACTGCAAGGTAAACCTCAAAGCCTTGATTACGGATCTCCTTGGCAATTTCCCTGTGACTCAGGCTGAATGGGTCAAAGGATCCTGGGAAGAATACCACATCCTCCTCAGATTCAATGTCCATGTCACCTATTTCAAACTCATACTCAGAAATAAATCTGTATATGTGGTTTAGGGATGCGGCATTATTGTAAAATACAAATGCATTCTCCCGAGCATCCTCGATTAGAGTCAATAGCTTTTTACCTACTCTTTTGAAGACCACAAATTTATCTTCAAGCGACAGTTTGTCCGAGTTAAAGACTGTCGATGCAATTACCCTTAAGGCCTCTGTTTTTATTTCTACCTTGTAGGATGATATTGGAACGAGAAGAAGGCCCAGCAATCTGTAAAGCCTAGTTATGTTTCTGCTGAAATCCTCTGGGAACAGATCCTTATAAATTGGGTAATTAACTATTGCTGTGCCAATTGTGTTTAATAAAAGAATGACAGTCTGCGGTCTTGAAACCCTGATTTTATCCTCGAGGTCGTCTACGATCTCGTCAAGCTCCTTCGGAGGAAGAAACAGGAACAAGTGTCCCAGGTACTCAGGTATGAACTTAGTGAACTGATAACTGTCCATCTCAAGAGCTCTCAACAACTCTATGGCAACATCGTTCCTCTGCTCAAGGGATAGAAGGGGGATTATATTAAGCAATGTATAACCACTGTAGTTCCTGACTCTTTCAACTGCGCTCACCTTCAACAGATTGCATAAGTGTATAGCTGTATGGATGCCTGTCGTCTGGGGATTTTTTCTGACCTGGTCGTAAAGGATATCAATATTTATCTTCTTATTGGTCCAGCCTGTTGCAGTCTTTAGATTTTCCAGAAACAATTCGGATACATTTGCCTGATCCGAATAGTAGTTTGCTCTAAAAACAGCAATCGCTCCATCATCCATCTTAAGTTTCATGGACAGGATGTATCTGAGATAATTCTCAGCTGGGATCTTTGATTTTTCCATCATTTTGGATAGATGGTCCCTTATGGGGATAAAAAGCTTCTCATCAGCAAGCTTAGTAATAATTTCAGAGGTTCTGTCCAAAGCACTTAGTCGGATATTTGTGTTTGGAGAGGATATTTTTTTAAGAATATACCTGTATAGTTGAGATCTTCTGTCATCATCCAAACTGCTTAACGGAAGATAATTTATTGTCTGTACAAGATAAAACTGTGCAATTGGGGTCAGACTGTCACAACCCTGATAAAACGAATTCAGCTTATCGAAATATACAGGATATTTATCCATGTGACAGAACTCGAAAATAGATTTTACTATGAGCTTCAGATTATACAGCCACTCATTTTGAGAATCGGCAAGCTTATAGCTGGGATACAGAAGATCAGTCAGCAGTTTTTCAAGAAGCATCTCGCTGGTCTCATCCGGACGATTCATAACCACTGAATCAGGCAGCTCTTTTCTGTATTCCTCGTCATAATTTGACAGTATCCTGCCTATCAACTCCGAGGCCTCCTTACGCACATCCTCCTCTTTATGGAGCATCAGGTCAATTAGGAAATGCAGCACCAGTATCTTTTGTTTCTGTGTCAGGTAAGTGGAATATTCCTTGAGGATCTCAATATAAAGCCTGAGTCTTCGCCAATTAGCCTGACTTCTTGCCTCCTCCAGTATTTCCAGGAATCTGTCCTGGTTTACAAGATTAGCCATGAGGTATACGTTGTTTTCAATGGCTTTATATTTTACTGAGCGAACTATATCCTCGCCCTTTAGTAAGCTCCAATATACTTGCCCACGGGGTTTTATGCCGCCATTAAGAGTTGTGTCCACACCAAGATCGATGATATATTCCTCGAAGTCCTTCAGCTTGTTATATACTCTCCTGTATCTTCGCTCCTTTGCTTCATCAACATTGTCAAGCTTGTCGAGTATGACCTGGAAGGATTCCTCAAGAGTGTAGGTATACATCTCAAGCCTCCCATCCACGGATCTGTTTTTAACTCTAAAATCTGCGTATATGAGAACCAGTGATTCCAAAGGTAGAGTCTCAAGCTCAAGATCCCAGGTTGAATGATTTGTGGCGATATGTCCGATCCTCTCCAGCCCAAGCTCTTTGAACCATTGCTCAGTATAATAGTAGTGCAGATAAGGTACTCTTGGTTGTTCATGCTGGGTTACTCCATATTTTCCTATATCATGTCCAAGACTGGAACCCAACACTACACCCAGGTCTATTGGGAGTCCAAGGATTTTCAGTTGGAGAGCAACATGCATAGCCACATCCTTAACACCTAGTACGTGCTCAATGGTGTTATGGCCTGTGGCTGCCATATCAAGCTGCATCATCTCAAATATGAAGCGGCTTTCATATTCTGACTTAAAAGTATCGAACTCTTGAGAACCATCTGCTATTGGGTAGTCAAAATGCGATGAACCATTAAGCTCCCTCAACCCTGTCAGGACAGCTTCGTAGAGTTCAATATGCTCCGGTTCTATTCGAGAGGTTCTTTTATGTGGATATGATTTTGAAGCTGCATAGTCAAATAATGTTCTGATCCACTCATCAGTTCCCATAACCTTGTAACCATCCAGGAAACCCTTAAGGGCTGTAACATATTCTATTACTGTCTGGTCTAAACCCATTTCAGAACTTCTAAAAGAATCAAATGCCTCAAGTCCGTTGGTGAATTCATCAAGCTTCTCTCTAATATTCATAGAATGCCTCCCAAGGTCCGGAATTTATTTCTCAATATTTTTATCAGGTTTAAAGCTCCAATACCATTTAATCTCATCGAGTCCGGTTATTTCTGCCAATGTTTCATCACTTAAAAGGCCATCCACCTCACATACCATAACTGCTGTATCTCCGGTTCTTTCTACTCTCATATTGGCAATATTAACGTCGTGGGCAGCCAGAATGTAACTAACTTTGCTTATTATACCCTTTTGATCGGTATACTTAAGTACAAATGCAGATAATTGGCCTGAAAGGCCATACTCCTCATACATACAGATCCCTCCTTAAGTCACCTTCATTATATAATTATGAAGAGTTGTTTTCAATGCTGAAATGGCAATGGCAATTGCCATTTCACCGGTGTGAAGGGTATAATAAGCTAATGGGAGGTGTATAGTGTGATATTATCTGTAGATTTAAATCCTGTTTTAAGGAAAAGAATCAAAGTTCCCTTTAGGAAGGACCACCCAGGAGCTTTGACTCCTGAGAGAATAGATATATTCCCTGGAGGTGAAGGTATCGAGCTTGCACTGATGCTGAGGATAATGAATGAGGACGCATTGGTTTGCGGAATTTCCGGTGGATATACCGGAAAGGTCGTCAGAGATTTCCTTGATGGATCAGGAATTGAACATGATTTTGTTGAGATCAAGGAATCTACAGGTGAACAGCTATTCATACACTATAGCGACGGACAGACTTTGATTTCAGAAATCAGACCAAGACTGTCAAAGGATGAGGCAGCTGTCTTTCTGAGACATTTTAAAGAAAATCTTAATACCTGCGAAATTTCATGTATTACTGGTACTGTTCCAAATAATCTTCCTGATGGTATGCTGGAGGACATGCTTATAATGTCAAGACAGTTTGGAAGAAGATCCTTAGCAGCGTTAAGGGGAAGAGATGCTGCTCAGGCAGTGAAGGGTTCTCCCTACCTCATGGCACTTGATCTGGAAAGTCTTGAGAATATAACTCACCTTAAGCTTGAATATGACTCTGAAATTATTAAGGCTTGCAGATATTTGCTGGATAAGGACATTGAGTATGTTTTTGTTGATCTTAGGGAGAAGGGAGCACTGGTGCTTTCTGATGAAAAGGGATACAGAGTAGATATCCCGTCAATCGGAAGGGAGCACTGCAATTCCAATTATGGTTATTTGCTCGCTGGAGTGGCATTGGGTATGATCAGAGGCTATGATGAGGAGACGATATTCAGACTTGGTGCAGCGGCAAGTCTTATACATTGCTTCCGGAGATCTGGAGAGGTGGACATGTCAGATATTAAGGGACTCATGAATAAACTGGAGGTCAGGACCTTTAGAAATATATGAAGACGGGGGATCAAATGATTAGATTTATCCATACTGGCGATATACATCTTGGATTGAGATTCACAAATACCTCCTTCGGACCGGAAAAAGGCAGAAAGAGAAGAGAAGAGCTGTGGAGCTCATTCCAGAGACTTGTTTCATATGCGGTAGACAAAAACATAGATTTGTTCCTTATTTCAGGTGATTTGCTTGAGGAAGACAATTTTACACAAAGAGATATTGCAAGACTTTCAAATATCCTTAGCTCCGCTGAAGGTGTAAGGTTTTTCATTATTGCTGGGAACCATGATATGTTATCCTCAGATTCAATACTATCCAATTGGAGCTTCAGCAATAATGTAACAGTATTCAAGGGAACGGAAGTAGAAACTAAAATATTGGATGATATTGGGGTTGCGGTGCACGGCGTAAGCTGGATCAAATCTATGGATACGTCTGATTTCATCAGCAGTACAAAGGTGGTCGAAGGCTGCCATAATATCTTCATGCTACATGGCGATGTTATAAGTACAAGCAAGTACATGGCACTTGAGAAGAAAAATCTGGAGTCCCTAAAAATGGACTATATTGCACTTGGACACATACATAAACCTATGTTTATAACCCAAAACATAGCCTACTGCGGCTCACTTGAGGGTCTGGACTTTGGTGAGCCAGGAAAAAGGGGGTTTATCCTTGGGGAAATCGGGGGAACCAATAGCTTCAATTTTATACCATTTAGCACAAGAAAATTTCATTTGCACCAGCTTCAATTAAGTGGTGATATGACCCCTAGTGAAATATATGGAACTGCAAAAGATATTGTGACTGATGCAGGAAAAGAAGATTTTCATCGAATCCTGTTAACTGGGCATTCACCCAAGCACTTTAATGTTGAGGCATTATACGAACAGCTTGAAAAGGACTGTTACCATATAGAGATCCAGGATAAATCAAGCCCTGATATAGATTTGAATGAGCTTCTGGAAGTGAATGAAGGGAATATAATAGGTTTATTTATTAAATCCTTCACTGAAGAGGATATTGCAACTGATGTAGGAAGAAGAGCTCTTTACTTGGGGCTTGAGGCTCTTTTGGAAGGAGGATCTCCTGATGCTGATAAGAGAGATTGACATTAGAGCCTTTGGTAAGCTCCGGGATAAAAAGATTAGCCTTGAGGAAGGCTTAAATGTTATTTATGGTCTCAATGAAAGCGGTAAGACCACCATCCATAGCTTCATTGGTGGCATGCTTTACGGATTCCTGAAGCCTGGAGTCAAGTCTGCCATATATAATCCGGAGCATTCAAAATACACTCCGTGGTTCGGAGAAGCTTATGGAGGCAGATTGACTCTGATCAAGAATGGGGTTGGATACATTATTGATCGCAGCTTTGCAAAGGGCAGAGAAATGACGAAGATAATCGAGGAAGCTACCGGCGAGGAGGTAACCTCACAAATGAGGCTGGGACCCTCTGGAAGAATAGCACAGCCGGGGTATCAATTTATTGGAGTCAGCAGCAGCATATTTTATAATACAATTTATGTTGGACAAAGGGCAATCGATACAGACTCAAGGCTTACAGAGGAAATAAGGGAAAAAATGATCAATGCAGCCTCAACAGGAAATGATTCAATCTCTGTAGAGAAAGCATTAAAGCTTCTGGATAGAAAATCAGCTGATATTGGAACCAATAGGACATCAAGGACCTGGTTCGGTCAGCTTTCCAGAAGGCTGGCTGATATTGAAGAACGGCTTAACGAGCTAAATGAGATCAGGAATCGATATGATTCAGCCTCCATCAAGAGACAGGAGCTTTCAGCAATGCTGGATCATAAGGTCGAGAGATATAATTACCTGGTATCACTGGCAGATCACTTCAATGGTATCAGGAGAAGGAATAAGAGGCTGAAAATTGATTTAATAGTCAGGGAGATAAAGGAACTTGAACTCAAATGCTTAGATATTGAGCCCTACAGCATTCTCGTTGAGGAGGATCTTGAGGAGTGCTACCACCTCGAATCTGACATCAGATTATCAAAAGACAGAATGTCAGGACTTGATGAACAATGGGGTGCTTTACAGGATCAATTCTTAAGGTTGTTTGATAACAAAGAAAGAACAGAAGAGCTTAAGCAGATCATCGAGGATGGACACAAAGCTGAAGGTCTTAACTCATGTGTCGGTTATGGCACGAGAGAAACTGTTGAGAAGGAAATTAGAAGCAATGAGGTAAAAAAGCGAAACACTTCAATGTTTTTTGCAGTAACAGCGTGTATCTACATCATTGGAAGTGGAGTGCTGCTTCAGACAAAAAATTATTCTTTGCTGCTCTTCATCCAACCGTTCCTTATAGCTGGTCTGCTCCTTTATTTTTCAATTATAAAATCAGCAAAGGCTATTGCAGAGCAAAGGGAGAAGCTGCAATATATTGTTGAGCTTGAAGCAATCCTTTCTGAGAACGGCAAGAGTACATTAAAGGATTTCTGGGAAACATTCGAGAATGCAAAGCTAGAAATTTCATCTTCAGAGCTAAACAGACTAAGAAGGATGGAGCTTGAGGAGTCTATGCTGGCAATCGAAGAAAGACGGAAACAGGAGCTTGTAGAATTGTCGATGCTGGAGAAACAGCTTGCAGGGATATTGCTGGATAACAGGGTTTCTGATACCCTTGAGTTTAAGGCTGGTCTAAGAAACAAGGCATTGTACAGCAAATTGAAGGCAGAAATTTCCAACAAACAGATACAGCTTAAGAGTCTTGAGGGAGAAATCGCCTCGCTTCCAAAAGAAAGTGAGGAAGCAATAAGTCTTGACATTGAAAAGCTTCCTATTGACTTTGATGAGGAATGCATGCTGAAGGAGTTGTCTGAACTTGATGAGGAGCTTAAAAATCTGCGTATGGCCATTAAGGAGCTGGATGGCAGGATAATCGCATATGAGGAGAGCTTGGGAGATAAAATTGAGATGGAGGAAGAAAGAGATCTTTGCAGGCAAAAGCTCTTTGAACTTGAAACAGAGAAAAAAGCCATTGATCTTGCAACCCTAAAAATAAAGAGCATATCTGCCGAAATGCACAGGGATTTTGCTCCTGTCCTAAACAAGGAAGTCAGTGAAGCTATTAGAGTGCTGACTGCAGGGACATATAATAGTGCAAAAATTGATAAAATGCTTAGTGCAAGGGTTATGGATGATTCAACAGGCCGGCTTCTCAACATTGACGATTTAAGTGGAGGGACCGCTGATCAACTCTACCTTGCATTAAGAATAGGAATGCTAAAGAGCTTAGTTCCAGGTAATACTCCTTTGTTTTTTGATGAATGCTTTCAACAATATGATTCAATAAGGCTTGAGGCTTCATTATCTTTGATTTTAGAGGAATCCAGAGAAAGACAGATACTGCTCTTTACCAGCCATGTAAGAGAAATGTATTTGCTCGATAAGCTTGGGAAAAGTTATAATCTAATTGAACTTAATTAACACTGAGGTGCTGATATGATATTTGCTATTGGGGATCTCCACTTGGATCATTCAGGGCAAAAGCCCATGGATATATTTGGTGACAGGTGGATAGGCCATGAGAAAAAAATAGTCGAAAACTGGAGAGAACAGGTCGGAGATGAAGATCTTGTTCTTATACCCGGTGATGTATCATGGGGACTTAGACTAGAGGATGCTGTTCCTGACTTGAGACTAATAGACTCATTACCAGGAAAAAAACTCATTATCAAGGGTAACCATGACTATTGGTGGGAGAGCATGTCTAAGCTTGACGCACTTTCGCTAAGATCCATTCGATTTATGAGAAATACTGCAGAAAATTATAATAACGTAGGTATTGCGGGAACCCGGGGTTGGATGTCCAGAGATTCTGAAGGATTCGATGAAGGTGATGAGAAGATTTACAAGAGGGAGTTGGCAAGACTGGAGACTTCGATTTTGGCTATAGACAAATCTTGCTCCACCAGGATAGTGATGCTTCATTATCCTCCCTTTGACAATAAGCTAAGACCAAATGAATTTATTGACATCATGAGGAAATACCATGTTGATATATGTATTTACGGACATCTTCATGCTGAAGGGCACAAATATTCTGTAGAAGGAGACCTTGAAGGATTGACGCTGCACCTTGTATCCAGCGATTATTTAGGATTTAAACTTAAACCGATTTTGGAGGTAGGAAATGAAAATAATTTTGACTAACAGCTATGATGAATTGAGCAGAAAAGCGGCAGATATAATCGAGGAACTGATTTCTTCCAATGGTAATGCGGTATTAGGTCTTGCCACTGGATCAACCCCTGTCGGGACCTACAGAGAACTGATAAAAAGATATTTAGAGCATAGTCTCGATTTTTCCGGGGTCACTACCTTCAATTTGGATGAATACATTGGATTGAGAGCATCTAACCATGACAGCTACAATTATTTTATGAATTACAATCTGTTCGATCATATCAATATCAACAGAGATAATACCCATGTTCCTGATGGGATGACAAATGACCCCAGGTCATATGGAAGACTTTACGACCGAATGATAGAAAATGCCGGAGGGATCGATCTTCAGATACTTGGAATAGGTTCAAATGGTCACATTGCATTTAACGAACCTGCAGAGGAACTGAATCTTGGAACAGATCTTGTAAAGCTAAGTAAAAAGACCATTGAAGACAATGCAAGGTTTTTCGAGTCGAAGGAGAGGGTTCCAACAGAAGCAGTATCCATGGGAATGGGGAGTATTATGAAGGCCAGGAGAATATTACTCTTGGCAAGTGGTGAAGGAAAAGCTGAAGCTATAGGCCAAGTACTGAATTCAGGTAAAGTAACCACCTGGCTGCCTGCTTCACTTCTGCTATTACACCCTGATGTGACATTAATATGTGACCAGGAAGCCTTTTCACTTGTTGATAGAAGAATAATGGCTGGTGTTATTGTATGAGCAGAGAGTTGGAAGTAAAAATTCTTGGCATCGAGCCTGAAGAAATGGAGAAAAAAATAATTGCTTTGGGTGGAAAGCTATTATCAAAAGAAAAACAGACAAATATCCTTATAGACTCTGAATCAAGGCCAATCAAATCGTTTCTTGATGCATACTTAAGAATAAGACATACTGAAGATCTCATTTCAGGAAATAAGTTTTCAGAGATTACACTTAAAAAAAATCTTCGAAATGATGTTTTAAGGGAAAATGTGGAGCTTAACGTGACTATAGATGACAGCAATACTATGCTTAGGATCTTAAGAGAGCTCGGATTTGACAAAGTGACTGTCGGTTTTAAGGACAGAACGTCTTATTCATTATACGGAGCAAGGCTTGACATAGATGTCTGGGATAAGGAAACCTACCCAAATCCTTACATGGAGATAGAGGTCGACAACGAGGAAAAGCTTGCAGAGATCCTTGGAACTCTTCATATAAAGCCAGAGAGTGTCTCAAGGTTGTCGATAGTGGAGCTGCAGAGGAAGTTAAGGGAGGGTACAGATGCTAAGTGAAAGAGTGGTCAGCAATACAATAAATGCTGCTATGATGAAGGGCGCTGAATTTGTTGAAATTTTTGCCGAGGATAAGCTTACTGGGAATATCAAGACTGTAGCAGGGCTTGTTGAGGATAGTCTGTCCGGGAGAGATTATGGTGTCGGCATCAGAATAATAAATGGTCTTAAAAGCATATATGCTTATACCAATGATACATCGGAGGATAACATGGTCAGGCTCGCTTCAAAGGCAGCTCAGTCGATGAAGGAGGGCTCGTCCAGGGAATTGGTGTTCAACAAGAAGCGAGCTCCCGAATATAACACGGTTGACAAGCTGCTTTCAAGCACCCCAAGAGCAGAGAAGCTTGAACTGCTTAAAAGGGCATATGCGTCTGCTAAGGGCTATAGTAACCTGATAACTCAGGTTACCGCAAGCTATATGGAGGAAGAGCAGGACATCTTAATTGCCAACTCTGAAGGACTTTGGATCATTGATAAAAGAGTAAGGACCCGTTTTGCAGTTGCATCTGTAGCTTCTCTGAACGGGGAAATGCAACAGGGATATAATGCACCAGGGGCATCGATGGGCTTCGAGTTCTATTCCATTAACCCGGTTGAAAAAATAGCTGAAGAGGCCTCAAGGATCGCAGTGGAAATGATACATGGAGAGTATTCTCCCAGTGGAATGATGCCGGTAGTCATAGACAACGGCTTTGGAGGAGTCCTTTTCCACGAAGCATGCGGGCATGCCCTGGAGGCTTCATTTGTATCGAAGGGTGTGTCAGCTTTTGGTGGTAAGCTGGGTGAATTGGTGGCATCACCATTGGTAACTGCTATAGATGATGGAACAATAGCAAATGGCTGGGGAACTACAGGAATCGATGATGAAGGAATACCTACCAGGAGAAATATCCTTATCGAGAATGGGGTTCTTAAATCCTACCTGGTAGACAAACTGAATGGCAAGAGGATGGATATGGAATCTACTGGCTCTGCAAGAAGACAGTCATATAGATTCTCTCCAACATCAAGGATGAATAATACCTTTATTACAAATGGCGATATGGATCCCATGGATATTATCTCAAACACAGAATATGGTTTGTATGCTAAAAGCCTTGGAGGAGGAAGTGTGGATCCGGCTACTGGTGACTTCAATTTCGCTGTAATGGAGGGTTACCTTATAAAGAATGGAAGACTCACAAAGCCGTTAAGAGGTGCAACCATTGTAGGCAACGGAGTCAAGGTGCTTGAACTTATTGATGCAGTGGGAAACAACCTGGCGCTGGGGCAAGGAATGTGCGGCGCAGAAAGTGGTTCAATTCCGGCAAATGTAGGGCAGCCTATGATAAGGGTAAGCAGCTTGACTGTTGGTGGAAGGAATGGTGATATATAGTGGAGTTTAATACCTTTACCAGAAAAATATTTCAGAAATCCAGTGATATCTTTGAAGAAGCTGAGATTTTCAGGGTAGAGAGCGAAAACATGAAGATAGGGATATTTAATGGGGAACTGGATAAATTCAGTTTCTCAAATACTTCAGGGGTTTCTCTTAGAGGGATACTCAATGGCTCGCCGGGTTACTCCTATACAGAGGCCATCGACGATAAGTCAGTTGATATACTTCTTGAAGGAGCTCTCGCCAGTGCGGAGTCAGTAGAGACCGGCACAAAGCTTACACTTCCTGAAGCAGGGAAAAGCTATAATGCAATGCCTGAATCGAAGAATAAGCTTAACTCGATGACAACAGAGGATAAGATTCAAGCAATGCTTCAGCTTGAAAAGAAGATACTATCACGGGATAAAAGAATTCAATCAGCCCAGGAGTGTATGTACCAGGAATTTACGTCCAGGAGAATAGTAAGGAATAG
>DAIPJA010000203.1:0-3506 GCA_036770525.1 Gudongella sp.
GAACCAGCAACAGCTCGAACATTTCTTTGATGCTGTACCCGCTGTCTGAAAGAGATAGAAGCACCTCTGAGGTAGCTGAGGAGATAAGGACAAGAGTAAGGGATATCCCTGGGGCTGAAATATCCGTAAACGAGACCTCCAATATGGGGATGATATCCTCCGGTACACCCATAAGTATAAGCATTAAGGGACCTGAGCTTGATGTACTTGGAACGATTTCAAATGATTTCAAGGAAATGATACAGTCAGTGTCCGGCACGCGGGAGGTTTCAACCAGTGTAAGCGATGCTGTACCTCTTGTCCAGGTTGCTGTAAACAAGGAGCAGGCTGCAGCATATGGGCTTACTACAGCTCAGGTAGCTACAGGTGTAAGGAGCAGCTCTTCAGGTACCACAGTATCAAGGTTCAAGCAGGGTGGAGATGAAATAAGCATTGTAATAAAGCCCATGGAGGATGTAACAGAAAGCCTGAACACATTCTCGCAGCTTCAAATAGCCTCACCAACTGGGGGGAACATACCCTTGAGCCAGATTGCAGAAATAACCATAGAGAAGGGTCCAACTGCAATAAACAGGGACAACCAGGAGAGAGTAGTTACTGTAACAAGCCAGATCATCGACAGAGACCTTAACTCCATAGTTCAGGATATTGAGGCAAAGTTCCAAAGCTACGATATGCCTGAGGGCTACAGCTACACCATAGGCGGAGAGAATGAAGAGATGATCGATGCTTTTACTCAGCTTGCCCAGGCATTGGGACTGGCTATAATCCTGATATACATGGTCATGGCAGCTCAGTTTGAATCTTTAATATATCCGTTCATCATAATGTTTACCATACCCCTTGCTTTTTCAGGAGGAGCCCTTGGACTGTTCTTCACCGGGAGATCCCTTGGAGTTACTGCCCTTATAGGGGTTATAATCCTTGCAGGGATAGTTGTAAACAACGGCATAGTTCTTATCGACTATATAAACGTTCTGAGAAAGGAAGGGATGGAAAGAAAGGATGCAATCCTTAAGGCTGGACCAGTAAGGTTGAGGCCGATCCTTATGACCACACTGACTACAATACTCGGCCTGATACCAATAGCCCTTGGAATAGGTGAAGGAGCAGAGCTTATGGCTCCTCTTGGATCTGTAGTTATTGGCGGTCTTACTCTTTCAACTGTTTTGACTCTGGTGCTTGTGCCTGCAATATATACACTGTTTGATGACTGGTCGATCAATCTTAAGCAAAGATTTAGCAAGAGATCCTCTGAAACAGAGGGGGTGCAGCATGAGTAAGATTGGTGATATGAGAAAAAGAGAGATAATTGAGGCCGCCATAGAGGTGTTTGGGGAAAAGGGCTTTCATCGGTCTAAGATGGGTGAAATTGCTGTAAAGGCAGGGATTGGAAAGGGCACCATATACGAGTATTTCAGCAGTAAGAAGGAGTTATTCGAGGAGATGATTAAGTTCATAGTTGATGGTTACTTCAAAGGTGCAAAGGAAATATTTGACGGCACTGAGTCTGTGAAAAAAAGACTTGTAAGGTTTTCATCTTATCATGGGAAATTCATGAGGTCACATTATGAGCTTGCTGAAAATACTCTCAAGGGTGCTGAGCCTGTTTCTGAAGGTATGAAAGCCTATCTTTGGAGCAGGAAAAAAGAATTATTTGAAAGTATTAAAAAGATGCTTGAGGAGGGTATAAATAAGGAGGAACTAAGAGAAGGATCAAATAGTGATGAGGTCATATGTATGCTTATAGGTTCGATCAGTCAAGCCTATGCTCACAGCTTTCATAAGGGCGTGAAGGATCCGGATAAGGTCGACCCCGAACCGATGATAGAATTGTTGTTTAGGGGAATAGGGAGAGACAGCTGATAGTTTACAATTCAGTTACAATCTCATTTTCAAAGGCTTCACGCTTTGACAAAACAAAGTCAAGGTAGTATGATATAGTTAAATACTAAAGGAGGGAATAACCATGAATAACAAGAAATTCAGGAAAATTGCCATACTGGTTGCAGTAATGATGCTTGTAATGTCATTCTCATCCACTGGATTCGCCAGCTGGCTGGACCAAACGATAAAGGCTTCCTACAGAAACATCACAGTTTTTGTCAATGGAACATTGAAGCAGGCAAGAACTGCTCAAGGTACCGTAGTAGAACCATTTATTGTTGATGGAACAACTTATGTACCATTAAGAGGCATTGCAGAAATGCTTGGCTATACTGTAAACTTCAATCCTACAACATACAGGATAGATATTACTGGAACTGATATCTCAACTTTGTCACAGAAGATAATACAACAAGAAGCTACCATAAAGTCTCTGGAGGCTAAGCTTGCAGCCTATGAAGAGGTAGATCTTGATGACCTTGAGGATGATCTTATTGACGATTATGATGAAGTAGGCGGACTTGATATAACAGATATCGTTCTTAAGGGCGATGCAAAAGCTATCAAGGTGGAAATCTATGTTGACCTTGACGATGCTACAAAAGTTGGACTTTGGGAAGACCTTGAGGATGAAGAGGATGAGCTGATAGACTTCCTGCAAGATATCGTTGATGATATCCTTGATAAGGCACCAGATGCTACTATCACAGGCTTTATAGAGGATGAGGATACAGACGATGAGTTGATAAAATTCTCCGTTAACACTAAAGATGATGTTGTACTTGGAAGCAGTTCAACAAGTACCGGAGATGTAGCTGACCTTGAGGATGAGCTTAATGATGATTTCGACAGACTTGATGCAGTAAGATTCGATATTGAGGTAACTGAGAAATCTGGAAGCAGACTTGAGATTATCTTGGATGCCAACGTTACTGATGTCACTAAAGAACTTGATGATACAGACATGGAAGATTTCCTTGAAGACATTTATGATGTAGTAGTAAGCTATGATGCTTTTGAGGATCATGATATATATGGCTACATCGAGGATGGTATGGGTGATTTAAGTTTTGAATTCGACAGCAGAGGTAATGTTGATCTCGAGTGGTATTAGAATATTAATAAAAATGTAACCTATGTGTAACCATACAGTCTGTGAATGTTGATATAATAACATTTAAAGACTGTATTTTATTTTGTCTGCTTCATGATTGGCGTGGGTATATAAGTAGTGTATTCAAAAAGAGGAGGGGAAATGATGAACAAGAAGATTTTATCATTAGTGCTGGCGCTTGTTATGGTTCTTGGAACCTTTGGTACGGTCAGCGCAGCTACTGGAAATGCCAAAGTCGATTGGCTTATAGAGGAAGGACTAGTAACAGGTGATTCTGGAGGTTATAGACTTAGTGATCCTATTAGAAGATCTGAGGTAGCAGCTATGACAGCAAGAGCATTGTTTGCTGAAAGTACAGCAGCGCTGCTAAAATCGATCCAGGGTCAGTTTTCAGATGTACCTGTTAACCATTGGGCTAATGGCTATATCAATTATGCAGCCAGCCTTAACTTTGTAAATGGTTGTCCAGGAGGGACTTTCAGACCTGACAACAATATTACCTATG
>DAIPJA010000013.1:0-19921 GCA_036770525.1 Gudongella sp.
TCCCAAGCTCCTTCTCACATATATCAAGGGAAAAGGGTATTGTCGCATTGCTGCTGGCTGTCGAGAAAGCAACGAACATTGCCGGGGAAAATTTCTTGTAGAATTTTCTAAGGCTAAGACCGGCGAAAACCTTAAACAGGGATCCGTAAATCACTGTAGCATGGATCAATAGACCCAGGTAAACTATTCCAACGTACTTCATAAGTGGAATGAGCGCTGAATACCCCACTGTGGCAAATGTCTTAGCAATAAGTCCAAATACTCCTATCGGAGCGAAAAGCATTACGATCTCAACCAGCTTCATGATAAGGTCATTCAGCTTTTGGAACAGATTAGTAAGATACTCACCCTTCTCTCCTAACAGAGAGAGCCCGACACCGGTCAGAAGTGCAAAAACTATGATCTGAAGCATGCTTCCATTTGCCATTGCGCTTACTATGTTGTTTGGAACCATTTCGTATAATATCTGCACTAAAGGAGCCTTCTGGTTGATAGTTGTCTCAACGGTTTGTATTGCTCCCATGTCGAGACCTACTCCCGGCTTAAGAACTACACCAAGAATTAAAGAAATAATAATTGCCACTGCTGTTGTCGACATATAGAAGATTATAGTCTTTGAACCGACCCTGCTTAATTTCTTCACATCACCCATATTGGCGGCACCATTTACCAGTGAAATAAAAACCAATGGCACTACCAGCATCATGATACCCCTGAGGAAAACCTGGCCTAGGAATTGGAATATCCCGTTGATCAGTATGGTATCCTTCAAGGTTCCTGCAGGTAAGTTATGTACCAATATACCTGTTACGAGACCGATACCAAGTGCGATAAGAACCTTTGTTGTAAGACTCATTTTACCCTGCTTCATTTCTTCGCCTCCTTTGATTGGTTTAAGAGCTTAAATTGATGTTCTCTTTATTTGATTATAGCTGTACTAATAGATAACTGTCAATTAAATAGAAAAAGACAGAGCAGCCGGCTCTGTCTTTGCAATTACCTGTTCTTAAGCTTTTCACTGAGGATCGAGCTGACAACTTGTGGATTGGCCTTGCCCTTTGTCTCCTTCATTATCTGTCCCATTAAAAAGCCTACAGCTCTGTCTTTACCGTTTTTATAGTCATCAATGGACTGAGGATTGGCATCAAGGATCTTATCCACAGCTTCAGCAAGGGCACCCTCGTCGCTTATCTGTATAAGGCCTTGCTCAGTAACTATGGTCTCAGGAGATTTTCCTGTTTCGAACATATCCCTAAGAACCTTTTTCCCTGTATTGTTGTTTATTTTGCCATCTCTTACGAGGATCAACAGCTCTGCAAGGTCTTTTGAGGAAATCTGGAGCTCCTGTATCTCCTTCTCCTCCTCTTTTAGTCTTCTCAGTACATCGCCCATCATCCAGTTGGCAACAAGCTTGCTGTCGTCCACATGCTTAACGGTCTCCTCAAAGAAGTCTGCCAGCTCCCTGGATTGTGTCAGTACTGAAGCGTCGTAGTCGCTTAAACCATAATCACTGATGAATCTGACCTTCTTTGCATGCGGAAGCTCAGGCATTGCAGCCTTTATTTCCTCAAGCCAGTTTCTGTCCACCATTAGCGGAGGAAGGTCTCCGTCGTAGCAGAACCTGTAGTCCTCAGCGGTATACTTCCTTCTCATAAGTATGGTCTCGCCTGCCACCTCGTCCCAGCGTCTTGTTTCTCTGTCTGTATTCTCTCCCTTTTCCAGGAGCTCTATATGCCTTTTTTCTTCAAATTCAATGGTCTTTACCACTGACTTGAAGGAGTTAAGATTCTTGATCTCAGTAATTTTTGATTTTATTCCTCTTTCGTCGTCGATGACATTTATGTTTACGTCGCAGCGGAGTGATCCTTCCTCCATCCTTACGTCAGAGATCCCTACATACTTGATGGTGGACCTGAGTTTATCCAAAAACAACCTTGCTTCCTCAGCTGATGAAATGTCAGGCTTTGATACGATCTCGATCAAAGGGACTCCGCATCGGTTGAAGTCGAGAAGAGTTGTTCCGTCATCGTTGTGGATCTGCTTTCCAGTATCCTCCTCGATGTGGATCCTTTCAAGGTTTATCCTTTTCGGACCTTCGGGAAGATCTATCTCAAGATAGCCGCCTTCACACAACGGCAGGTCAGACTGTGATATCTGGTATCCTTTTACAAGATCCGGGTAGAAATAATTCTTTCTGTCCATCCTCACTACCTCGGCGATCTCCGAATTGAAGGCAAGACCTGCTTTTATGCCAAACTCAAGACACTCCTTGTCTATGACAGGCAATGCTCCGGGCAATCCAAGACAGACTGGACAGACGTGAGTATTGACCTCTCCGCCGAATTCATTTTTGCAATTGCAGTATATCTTCTTTTTGGTCATCAGCTCAACGTGGATCTCAAGACCAATTAGTGTTCTCCAGCCCATTATTTCACCGCCCTTTCATAGCCAAGTCCTGCTTTAATTACAGTCTCCTCGCCAAAGCGCTTGCCTGTTATCTGCATTCCTACCGGAAGTCCGTCCACATCTCCCATGGGTACGCACATGGACACCAGTCCAGCAAGGTTGATAGGTACTGTGAACAGGTCGGACATATACATTTCCACAGGTGAATTTACAAGCGAGTTCAGTTTGAATGGCAGGATCGGCGATGCCAGTGAAAGTATTACGTCATATTTTTCATAGGTCTTCTCGTAGTCCTGCTTGATCAAAGTTCTGACCTTCAAAGCCTTTTTGTAATGCTCCTCCTGGTAGCCGGCACTAAGGGCATAAGTACCCATCATTATCCTTCTCTTTGCCTCTTCTCCAAAGCCCTCTGTCCTGGATTTCGTGTATAGCTCATCAAGAGTCTCGTAATCGTCCGTCCTGTGACCATACCTGATCCCATCGAATCTTGAAAGGTTAGTGCTTACCTCTGATGTGGATATTATATAGTAGGTTTCAAGGGCATACTTCAAGTATGGAAGAGATACATAATCAATTTTTGCTCCGGCATTCTCAAAAACCTTGACTGCATCGTCATAAAGCCTTTGGATACCCTCAAAATTGCTGAATTTAAGGTCTCTGTACTCTATGGGAAGAGCTACCTTAAGTCCCTTAAGGAAGTCCTCATCCTCAAGCGAAAACTCAATCCCGGATCTCTTTGAAGATGTTGCATCAAGAGGATCGAAGCCTGCAATAGCCTTAAGCAGCAGATATGCATCGCTTACGTCCCTGCCGAAGGTTCCAACCTGATCGAGGGAGTTGGACATGGGAACTACTCCATAACGGGATACCATCCCGTAGGTTGGCTTTATCCCAACTACTCCACAGTAGCTGGCAGGCTGTCTTACTGAGCCTCCCGTGTCGCTACCCAGGGCGAGTGCCGCTTCTCCTGAGGCAACAGCTGCAGCCGATCCACCGGAGCTTCCTCCCGGGACCACCTCAAGATTCCTTGGATTTCTTGTTATGCCGAAATAAGAGGTTTCAGTTGAGCCACCCATGGCAAACTCGTCCATGTTGGTCTTTCCTATTACTATTCCGTCTTCGTTTAGTATCCTTCTGATAACTGTTGCATCGAAAGGTGGAACAAAATCCTCCAGCATTTTCGAACCGCATGTGGTTCTTAGGTCCTTAGTCATAATATTGTCCTTGATCCCTATTGGTATCCCTGCCAGAAGACCTGTCTCCTCGCCATTCTTAATCTTCCTGTCAACATTTCTGGCTGTTTGGATAGCAGCCTCACCATTTACTGTAATGAATGCATTCAAATCCTTATCCATTGCTTCTATTTTATCCAGGTGGGCTTTTACAAGCTCCTCAGAGGAAACCTCCCCTTTTTTCAAGAGCTCCTTCATCTCCCACGCACTAAGTCGCGTAAGTTCCATCATATCCCCCCTATTCCACTACCTTGAGTATTTTGAAGTATCCGTACTGGGTCTCGTGGGCATTCTTTAAGACCTCTTCTCTTGTCAAGGTTTGACTCTCTCCATTTTCCTTCATAAAGCCGTCCTCGTCGTTTATTCCGAAGGTTGGCTCTACATTCTCGGTGTCTACCTCCTTGATCTTTTGAACGAAGCCGATGACCTGATCAAATTTTTCCGTAAAACCATCCAACTCCTCATCACTGAAGCTTAGCTTTGCGATGCTTGAGATGTGGACTACCTGATCCTTTGTTATCATTGAACTCTCTCCTTCCCTATACAGGATATCTATCGAATATTTCCTTAAGCTCCTTTTCCTCCATTAAAGGGATCTCAAGCTCTCTGGCTTTATCAAGCTTGCTTCCTGCCTCTGCCCCTACTATGACCACATTAGTCTTTTTGCTTACGGAGCCTGAGACAACACCTCCCATTTTCTCAATCCTATCCTTAATTTCTCCACGTGTCAATCCTTCTATGGCTCCCGTAATGACTACAGAGCTGCCTTTGAAGGGGTTGTCGGAGACGTCCTTCTCCTCATAAACAGGAGAAACTCCCTCTGAGAGAAGCTTGTCGATCGCCTGGGATATCCTTTCATCGTGGAAGAATTCCAGTATACTCCTTGCCACGGTCTCTCCTATGTCGGGTATCAGGATCAGCTGCTCGTAGACCGCACCCCTCAGAGCTTCTAGGCTCTTGTATGTGTCCGCAAGATCCTTTGCCGTTTTGCTACCCACATTGGAGATGCCAAGCGCGTAGATAAACGCCTGCAGCGTTGGTTTTTTACTGTTTTCTATGGCCTTTAGGAAATTGCTTGTCTTCTTTTCCTTAAAGCCCTCAAGGTTTATTATGTCCTCGTACTTAAGCTCATATATCTCAGGAAGATCCTTTATATCCAGCTGCTCCACAAATAGCTCTGCTGTCTTCTCGCTGAAGCCCTCTATATTCATCGCATCCCTGCTTGCGAAATGCACCAGCCTTGACACCAGCTGGGGCTTGCAGGATAGTGTATTTGGGCAGAATATGTGTACTCCGTTTTGTATAAGCTCGCTTCCGCAGGATGGACAGTGGGTTGGTTTTTCGATCTCGTATGCCGTCTTCTGCTTGAAAAAAAAAATGCCAAGTATCTCGGGGATAACGTCGTTTGACCTTCTTATGAGCACTCTGCCGTTCAGTCTGACCTTTTTCCGAAGTATGTCGTCATAGTTGTTCAATGTCGCCCTTTGGACTGTAACTCCTCCAATATCCACAGGCTCCAGAATAGCCGAGGGAGTTACCTTTGCGGTCCTTCCCACATTCCACTGGACTCCAATTACCCTTGTGGTTGTCTCCTCTGCCTCGAACTTGAAGGCGATTGCCCATCTTGGGAATTTGCTTGTGTATCCTAAGACCTCTCTCGTCTCCATGTGGTTTATCTTTATGACCATTCCATCAGTAAGGATATCCAACTTCGAACGTTCGACGCTTCTTTCCCTGATCTCATCAATGACATCATCTATGTTTGAATACTTCTTTATATATGGAAATACAGGAAGTCTGTTGTCCTTGAGAAACTCCACCATCTCCATGTGAGTCTGGAAGACCTTACCTTCGATATATCCCGCGTTGTAGAAGTAGGCTGAAAGCTTTCTTTTCTCAGTAAGTCTTGGATCCAAATTCCTCAAGGCACCTGCCGCAGCATTCCTGGCATTCTTAAGAGGCTCGTCTGCCGTCAGATTGTATTCCTCAAGCACTGACAGAGGCATCACACCCTCGCCCTGAATCTCGACTCTGCCCTTGAATGGTATCCTTAGTGGTATGGACCTGATGGTCTTAAGCTGAGGAAGTATAGCTTCTCCCTGTTCGCCTGTACCTCTGGTTGCGCCCTGTACAAGCTGACCATCCTCATAGGTGAGATTCACAGTCAGTCCGTCGAATTTTAGCTCAAGGACGTATTCAGGGCTTGGAAGCTTCTCATCGGCAGTCAGGTTGTAGTCTGCGATCGACTTTTCAAGCTTTATTGCCCAGGCTTTAAGCTCCTCCTCACTTTGGACCTTGTCAAGGCTCCAAAGCCTTCCCAGATGATTATGCTTTTTGAAGCCCTCCAAAAGCTCTCCCCCAACTCTTCTTGTGGGAGAATATTCCGGTTGATATCCAAGGCTTTTCTCAAGCTCAACCAGCTGATCATAAAGCCTATCATACTCAGCATCGCTTACTTTGGGGTCATCAATAGTATAGTAATGGTAATTCAGTTCATCGATTAGCCTGATAAGCTCCTCCAGCCTGTCCCTGTCGGTCATGATCTCCCTCCGTTCTCTAATCTACTATTGTAAGAGGTGCCATCGACTGCATCAGGAACTTGATTCCATTTTTGTCGAAGGCTATGGTAAGTTTGTTGTCGTCTTCCTTTTTCTCTATAGCTACGATCATTCCATCTCCGAATTTCTCGTGTTTAACCTTTGTTCCTATGTCAATCTTTTCGTTTGCGATAGGTCTTCTCTCAGGGATCCTTGGCATGATATTGTCCCTTAAATAATCCCTCTTGAGAATATCCTGGGCTCTTGACTCCTCGGGCTGCTGCATGATCCTCTTTCTTGCTTCACTGTATTCATGCTCAATGGTGTCCCCCATTTCCTCAAGGAAGGTTGACGGCATTGTGTAGCTAGTATTCCCATAGAGTGTCCTTTTTCTTGCACTGGTTATAAAAAGCTGCTCTGCTGCTCGGGTAACCGCAACATAGCATAGTCTTCTCTCCTCCTCGTGTTCCTCAGGTGATTCCTTTGCTCGTGACAGAGGAAACAGTCCCTCCTCCATCCCTACGAGGAAAACTATGGGAAATTCCAGTCCCTTGGCGCTGTGGACCGTCATTAGAGAAACCACGCTGGTTTCCTCCTTCGTCTTGTCCACATCGGAAAGTAATGCTATGGTCGCAAGAAAATCTTCAAGGGTCGCATTTGGATCCTTCTGCTCAAACAGGAGCGCAACAGAAAGGAAGTCCCTTATGTTGTCGATCCTGGTCCTTGCTTCTATGGTTCTCTCCTTCTCAAGCTCCTCTATATATCCTGTGGACTCCATTACCTCCTCCATGAAGTCCTTTATCCCCATTAGCTCCTTCTTGGCCATTAAAAGGGACATTGATTCAGCAAAGGGCTTCAATAATCCCCTTGCTCTGGAGGTTATCCCTGGAACCGAATCGCATTCCAGAACCGCCGAATAGAGAGATTCTTCTTTCTCAAGCCCATAAGCCTCCAGCTTCTCGATGGTCGTATTGCCAATACCTCTCTTAGGAGTATTGATTATCCTTTTCAAGGCTATATTGTCGTTAGGGTTTTGTATGAACCTAAGGTAGGCGATTATGTCCTTGACCTCCTTACGGTCATAGAACTTAATGCCTCCAACCACCTTATAGGGAATCTCCTCTGCCATAAAGGCCTCCTCAAAGGGCCTTGACTGAACGTTAGTCCTGTAGAGGACGGCTATATCAGACAAGCTTGCTCCTCTGTAAATAAGCTGCTGGATCCTGGTTGCAACGAACTGCGCCTCTTCTTCCGAATACTCCAGCTCGATATGGGTAACTGGTGGCCCGCCCTTTTTATCTGTCCACAGGTTCTTGTCCTTCCTTTGTGTATTGTTTGCTATTACCTGATTTGCAGTCCTTAGGATAGCATCTGTTGATCTGTAATTTCTCTCAAGGAGAATAACCTCAGCTCCCGGAAAGTCCTTTTCAAAATCTAGGATATTCGATATATCAGCATATCTCCAGGAATATATCGCCTGGTCTGAATCTCCGACTACGCAAATGTTGTTGTGATAACCCGACAGCATTTTTACGAACAGGTACTGGATCTTATTGGTGTCCTGGTACTCGTCCACAAAGATGTATCTGAATCTTTGCTGGTACTGCTTGAGGATCCCAGGGTTGTTCCTTAAGAGCTCCACTCCCTTTATAAGCAGGTCATCGAAATCAAGTGCATTGTAGAACTTAAGCTTTTTCTCATATAATGCGTAGACCTCGCCTGCATTTCTCTCATAAAAGCTTCCATAATTCATAGTGATATATTCATCAGGAGGAACCATGAGATTCTTCTGCTCGCTTATGATAGCAAGAATTGAGTTCTCCTTGTAGGTCTCCTTGTCAAGATTTAGCTCCTTAAGGCACTCCTTCACCAGGGTTTTCTGATCGTCCCTGTCGTATATTGTAAAGCTTCTTTCATAGCCTATACGGTCAATGTGACGTCTTAGCATCCTTACGCATATGGAGTGGAAGGTTCCCATCCACATCGCATCGACATCGACATCGATAAGGCTTGATACCCTTTCCTTCATCTCGCTTGCCGCCTTGTTTGTAAAGGTTATTGCAAGGATCTCATAAGGGGAAACTCCCTTATCAGCTATAAGGTATGCGATCTTGTGTGTAACCACCCTGGTTTTCCCAGAGCCTGCTCCTGCCATAATAAGTAAAGGTCCTTCAGTGTGAAGAACCGCTTGTCTCTGTCTTTCGTTCAAACCTTTAATGTAGTCCATTACTCACCATCCTAACTATCATCTAATGATAATTATATAGTATAGAGGCCTATATTTCCACAAAAATGCTGAGGGCTTAAAGCATAAGGATACCGGTACCTCAGGGATGCTTCCCATATCAGGTACCGGCAGCGTTTGATGTTATGCTGTTTTTGGTTTTCTCTTCCATCCATTTGCTGATAATCCCATAAGCAAATACACTATCGAACCTGCTATCCCGGCGAGTATCGGGGCTTCCACCCATCCTGCCTTTATTACAAAGACGAGAAGGACATTTGATACAAAACCTACCAGCATTGAAGCCAGACATGCCTTGAGATCAGCCACTACAATTGTTCTCATTATTATAGGCCCAACAAACATCGATATCAGTCCGCCTGTGCCTATGTAGGCTATCTGGTTCAGCATACCCTGAGGTGCGAAGAATGTAAGGAACAATCCCATGAATGCCACAAGTCCAACTACCAATCTGTTTAGCTTATCGCTTCCGCCCGGGTGCTTCTTGGCCAGTGATACGTACATGTCATAGGACAGAGCAGATGCCAGAGCCTGAAGGATCGAGCTTATTGTTGAAAGCATTGCGAAAAGTATGAATAAGGTTATGATTCCACCAACAGCAGGCGACAGGTAGGTGTTAAGGAATACAGGCATAGCACTGTCAGGATTGACGAGCCCAGGGTTTTTCAGGTACATGTACATGCCTACAAAAGGTATCAGGCTTAGTATTATGCCCATTGGAGCCATATATAAGGCGAGCTTGTGTATCTTTATATCCTCTTTAAGTGAAAGGAATCTTACAGACATATACGGCAGTGTGGTTGTAAAGAGTAGTGCATAAACGAATACGAGATACACACTGAATTTTGAGTTTCCATATGGTGCGGAGCTGGTTGGATTAATAAGCTCCTGATTTATAGTCCCCAATGTCTTGACCATTTCTGCAAGGGATATGTCCTTTAGAATAACTCCAAAAACTATTACTGCAGCAATCAGCATCCCGATGCACATGATTGTATCAGTCAAGGCAACTGCAAGGAGCCCTCCCTGCATGGTGAATATTGCAACCACAGCCATAAGAAGCATTGATGCATAAATCTCCGGGATCTGGAGCCACTCGGAGGCAACAAGCCCTACAGCCCTTATCTGCCCAATCATATACACCGAAAGAAAGATAAATGTGGCAAGCCCTGCGAAAAAGTGTACGGTTCTTTGCTGATTATCGGTTCCAGCGTGACTCTTGGCAAGGTACTCCGGAACAGTAAGCCCGCCGCTTTTTTCAGCCTGTTTTCTCATAAAGCCTGCAAAGAAAAGAGTTCCAAAAACTATTGCCGGTGCAAAAAAGAAATTTGCCAAAACTTCGATCGCACCGAAGGCATATGCCGTTCCAGGCGACCCGATAAATCCCCATCCGCTATAGCCTGTTGCCATTAATGTACCTGCAGCGACAAATTCTCCTATCTGCTTTCCTCCAAGGAGAAATCCTTCTCCCTCCGAAGTGGCCTGCTTTTTTATTTTATTGTTTGACCAGACTCCAACTCCTATCATACAGGCTGAAGCCACTATCATCACGATCCAGTTAAATGTCACTCATATCACCTCTTCTGAATATGGAGCCCTCCTGATATAAGTAAACGAAAACGGGAACTGCCATTAATATGATACATCCGATAATAAATGTGTTTATTGCCCATGATTCAGTCATAATATCCTCCCTTCTTCAATGAATTTCTTTGAGCCGGAGGAGCCTCCGGCTCTTTGTTCTTATTTTTCTACAAATTTTACCAGTGTTGGATCATCTTCAATTTGGTTTGGGAAATAATCGAGACAATCTCCTTCTCTGTAAACATCGGCTGTTGCGCAGTGGAGTCCTCCTCCAAATGCATATGCATCTCTAAATGGTACCGGGATGACGTTCATTCCAAGCTTATCCATCTGCTCCTGCTGAGCCTTCTCACTCTCCTCAACTATTACAGTTTTATGGTCGATTACAAGGCAGTTCATCGAAAGCCATACGCTTGAGTAGCAGAGCGGTGGAGAGGTTTTGTGCGCAGGTGCTGCAGCTTCAACAATTTCCCAGTCATTTGCCTCAAATATCTTTCTTTGCTCCTTAGGCAGCTTTCTCTGTGGATTGTTCAGGATCAAGCCCGGCTTAAGAGGAACAAAGGTGGCATCGATGTGTATAGGGTAAGGGTCTCCAGGGAAGTTGACTGCATGTACTCTCATGTCAGGGTACATTCTTCTGAGCCACTCCATCCCTTTTCGATTTGTAGTTAGCCCGTGCTGGACGAACAGGTCCTTTCCAAGTCTCATTACATCCGCCGCATCAAACAGGATTTCATGCTCGGTTGTTACCATATGCAGCTTTGCTGTTCTCTCAAGCAATACTTCCTCTGTTATATCGCCATCATAATAATGCATGTCATAGGTCTTGTCGCCCAACTCAGGTCTTGGTGCATAGAACCATTTGAATTCAGGATCCTTGTCAAAGTATTCTCTGAGATTTTTCGAGTAGGCGTAGTGCTCAAAATATCTAGATCTAAATGACATCGGCGCGCAGATTATGTCGCTGCCGATCGTAAGAAGTACGTCTCTTGGAGGCATACATCCAAACATGCTCCCTGTCATGAAGTGAGGAGTCACTACTGCCTGATTCCACTGAAGGGCTTCAGGTCTGTCTACTTTTATCCCAAGACCCTCAAGGACCTTTACAAGATTGTCTAGCTGCGCATTAGCTTTTTCAACTGTATCCAGAGGTCTTGGTCCTGTCATACCTCTCATCGGACTGTCCAAGGGTACCTTTGCCTTTGATGCAGGTTCTGAAGGCGGAATACAGGTGTTGTCTGCTCTACCTACTATTACGTGCTTTAGCGGGTCAAAATCGTTCCATGAATTTACAATTTTCATCTTTTTCCTCCTATTTTTTGGTTAATATAAAAAACCCCGTTCCAAGGAATATTAATTCCTAGGAACGGGGTAAATCTCCGTGTTACCATCCTAATTCGCCAATATCTCGCAATATTGGCCTCATCAAGTACGTTATAAAACATATAAGATACTCTATCACTATAACGGGTGATCCCGTTGCAGCCTACTCAAATTTTCGGTGCAATGCTCTGAGGTCCTCTTCACCTTAATCCGCCTTGTCCCCTCACACCTGCCGGGACTCGCTGTAAAAGCATCCTAATGTTACTCTCCTCATCAACGCTTATTAATTAATCAAATTTGATTTTTTATGATTATATAACGTGCTAAATGATTTGTAAAGGGGTTTTGAAATATTTTTTGTTTTTTATTGAAATACATTCCATTTTACAGATAGTGCCCGAGCGAATGATCGCTTCGGGCACTGTAAAGGGGAAAATCGTTATTTGCCTATTTGCAGCTGTATGTCTTTGCTATTCTCATAAGCAGCTCTAATGGCAGCAATTATATCTCCATGTGAATCCTTAAGACTCATTGTTGCAGATGAAGTCACATCAGCCAGCATTGCCTTCTCGTCAGCAGTCAGTGCATCATACTTAGCCTTATCCTCTGGCTTGTCAGAGCCGTCCTTAAGTGGTCTTCCATTGAGATCTGAAGTATACTTAGCAAACCAAGCCTCAACTTCTTCAACTGTCTTTCCTATGAATACCTTCTCAAAGCCGGAGATTTGTTCTGTCCAGGTCTTTCCATTACCCATCACATAAGCCTCTCCACGCTCTCTCTTGGTCTTCCAGCCTTCGATCTCTGCAAAGAAGTTTTCTTCTGTATCAGCTGTCTTTCCGTCTACCTTCTCATCATGGTTCTCATCGTAGTTGTATCCGCCTTGTCCAGGATAGCCACTGAAATGAGGCATGCCGTCTCCATCATAGTTTGGAGTTGCAATTTCAAGCTGGTCTATATGGATATCAGCTATCTTTCCATCTGCATCGAACAAAGCTGTTACGAATACCTCGTTGATACTCCAAACCTGAACATCCTGATCATCCTTGCCAGGTCCTTTTCTCGGTGAGCTTACTACTCCAAAGCCAAATCCATTGGCTTCTTCTATTGTAAGTGGTTGTCTGTTTTCATATGCAAGCTTGATAGACTCGATTATATTTCCATGTCCGTCATTTAAGCTCATTGTTGCAGATGATGTTACATCAGCCAGCATTGCTTTTTCATCAGCAGTCAAAGCATCATATTTAGCCTTGTCCTCTGGTTTGTCAGACCCGTCCTTCAAAGGTCTGCCATTAAGGTCGGATGTATACTTAGTGAACCACTCTTCAACCTCTTCAACTGTCATGCCGATGAAAGTCTTTTCAAAACCTGAAATCTGCTCAGTCCAGGTCTTGCCGTTACCCATTACATAACCTTCTCCACGCTCTCTTTTGGTCATCCAGCCTTCGATTTCAGCTATGAACTGTTCTTCAGTATCCGGTGTCTTGCTGTCTACCTTCTCATCATGATTCTCGTCATAGTTGTAGCCACCTTGTCCAGGGAATCCGCTTAAATGAGGCATTCCATCTCCATCATAGTTTGGAGTTGCTACTTCAAGCTGATCAATGTGAAGATCAAGGATTTTTCCGTCTCCATCAAATATCGCGCTTGTGAATACCTGATTGAAGCTCCAAACCTGAACATCCTGATCATCTTTACCAGGCCCTTTTCTTCCAAGCTTGGATACCCCAAATCCCATATACGCTTCAGCTGCAGTGATATCGCCTGTCTCCTCAGGTACTTCAGCTGCTGGTGCCGGATAAGCAACTGGATCCAGCGCATTGTTTACAGCGTAGATTATACCTTCACTCGTATATGTAGCACCTGATATTACGTCCACCTCGGTAGAGTTGGCTTCAACAATTTTCGCAGGGAGCTGCTCAAGAGCTGGTGTCCCTATGCCTTGGGTCTCTTTCTCTCCAACTACCTCTACGCTGATTATCTTGTCTCCTTCAACTACAACTGTAGCCTTGATCTCTCCACCAAAGCCTTCGCCAACTCCTGTAAGAGTCTTTTGCTCAGCTGGTGGTGCAGGCTCTTCCTTCGGAGCACATGCTGCCAGGCCTAAAACCATTGAAAAGCACAAAACCAATACCAACGCTTTTTTCAATATGCTCATCTCCTTATAATATTGTTAAAATATTGTTGTTAACTTAAAAACAATATATCACACCAAATTGACGCTTTCAATAGGTCTTATATTAAAAAATGTGCATTTCTCAATGTTATTGACATATGTCAAATTCAAATTTCGATATATCAATGCTTCTATCTGATAATTAGTCAAATTAATTTGTTAAATATAAAACCCTAAATACAAAGGTACCGGTACCTTTGTAGGGAAATTTCCCTGGTTAGGTACCGGTACCGGTGGTTAAATGTCCAAAAGGTTTCGCTTGTAATGAGTATATAGCATTCTAAGATTGTCCATCTTTTGATATATGGTTTTTTGAAGCTCAGATGCCAACTGATGGTTTTCTCTGTCCAGGGCTTCCTTTATCTGTGTGAACAGGCTCGTCTTGTTAAGGCTGTCCTTCATCAGCTCAAGTCTTAGGTCTCTTATGGCAAGCCAGTTGGAGATGTCAAGGTCGGATGCATTCGCAGGATCATGAAGGGCTCTAAAACCACGTATTTCCCTTATCATATCCGGTATGATCCTGTGTTCAATTTCTGTTGTCCACTTATTGAGGGCAGCTGCTTCGTAGCTCTCAATTATTGCATCCCTGAATACCTCACCCTTCTTTAACACCCTGAGCTTTTCGGGATAATTCTTGAAGGACATAAGGTTCTCATATACAGTAGATGGTACTTTCCCAAAGAATCTGTCTCTCTCATCATCTGTATAATCATCAAAGACGTTGTTTTCACTTCTGTATGCCCGTCCGGTCTCAAGGTACAAGCCTTTGTCCTCAGGTTTCTTAGACAGCTCCGAAAGAAGGCTGTCCTCATCCCTTTTATTTTGGAACACATGGCTGATGCCATCCTCCATAGCCATAAGCATAGTCGCCATGCATAGGAAGGTGTTTGTATGAGGATTTGGGGCTCTCAACTCAAACCTTGTGGCCATCGGGTTATTTGAGTCTCTTATGAGGCCTATCAGGATAGTTCTGTTCCTCGATGGGATCTCTACAGTCCTTCCAAGTGAAGTGACTATACAAATAGGCGCCTCAAAGCCCTTCTTCAATCTCTTAAAGGCTTCATTTGAGGATGTAATGAAAGGATTCATTATCTCATAATTCTTAAGAATCCCCATAAGAGAAGCATAGCCTATGGGACTCATAAAATGGTCCTTACTTTGTGGATAGAAAAGATTCACCCAGCTGCCATCCTTAAGCTCCGCAGCCACACCTATGTGGGTATGCTCGCCACTTCCAGCAACTCCAGGTATGGGCTTCGCCAGGAAGGTCACATCCATACCATTTCTTCTGAAGGTTTCCTTGACTATGGTTTTTACGAATAGCTCGTTATCACCAGCCAGCATTGCATTTGAATACTTCCAGTCGATCTCAAGCTGCTCCATTATACCGGAAAAAGATCCGTCATGCTGGAGTCTTGCCTTTACTCCACCTACCTCCTTGTGACCCATCTCTGGCTCAATCCCATAATTGCTCATTAGCTCGAGACTGGTTTCAAGTGCTGTTCTCACACTACCCCTCGTCTTTGCCCAATATTGTTCATTAAGCTCCTGAGAGGTTGATAGCTCTTCAATATCTCTTGGATCATTTGGAGACCTTACCCAGAATTCAAGCTCGGTGGCGGCTGTCACATGGACTTTTTTAAGCTGCTCTGGATCTACTCCATGGGATTTTGCAAACTCAGAGTCTTTTTTTAACATTCCTTCTATACTAACTTCAAAAAATTCCAGGGCATTTTTAAGTATATGCCTTGAATCTACAGGAATCCCGTCATGGAGCAAAAAGCATGGGATCTTAATCATGCCTGTGGGCCTTCCTGTATCTTTATGGAGGTTGTCATAGTTATAGTCTACGAACCAATTGACGTCAATATCTGCCTTCATATCGATCTTGGCATTGTCGAGGCTTGCGATCTTTGGAAGATATACTGATGATCCGTCTGTCTGAACGGCTATGCCGCCGAGAAACTGGTCGAGATCATCTAGGAACAGCTTCACTGGTATCTTAGCCTCTGTCTCGTGGCCAATCAAGTCCACTCCACCTAGGGAGACGAACCTGATCTGGGGGTTATTCTCCAATATCTCCCTTAGATCCTTTTCATTGTGATTCTGCTTTGGAATCACATAGCACATTTCTTTCATATCCTATCAACTCCCTCAGTAAATTTTAACACTCTACTATATTAAACCCCTCGGGAAAGCATGTCAAGATTTTTTTCCCAACAAGAAAGAGCCCGAAGGCTCTTTCTTAAATATCTATTTTTATCGTCTGGTTATTCAATGTATCCACGTATAATATCGAGTTTCTAATGAGTTCTCCCTTTCCAAAAATAAGCTTTATGAACTCAGCTACTTGAAGTGAAGCAATGAGGGCAGGTATGAAGGGAGGATTGCCCAGGTGCTTCTCAACACCAGTCATTTCCTCCTTGGGGTAAAGCCTTGAAAGAGTCCTGTCACCTGGCATTACTACACAGACCTGACCAAACCAGCCTCCAATAGCTCCATGGATCAAAGGTATCCGAAGCTCCTCGCATAGTCTCTGAAGCAAAAGCCTTGTTGGGATATTGTCTGTACCGTCCATTACGACATCCGCATCCTTGAGAAGCTGGAGACCGTTCGACTCATCTATCCTCATCTGGTGCGAAATCACCTCGACATCAGAATTCACGTCCTTAAGCTCGGTTTTTATACACTCCGCCTTGCTTAATCCAAGCCTTGATTCGGTGGAGAATCTCTGTCTGTTAAGATTGCTTTCTTCAAAAACGTCACCATCTATGACAATTAGCTTTCCTATACCCAGTCTTGCCAGCTGCTCGGAAAGATGACCTCCAAGGCCTCCACCTCCAACTATGGCAGCAGTTTTGGATCTTAAAAGCTCCTGCTCATCCAAAGAGATCAGTGAATGATTCCTGATATAACGGTTGGGAAGCTTCATAGGGATCACTCGTCCTTTCCGTAAAGATCCTCGATCAATTCGTCAAGTCCTCCGATTTTCTTAAGGAAATCAATTGAGGGTACCCCTGTTTCCGGATCCCAGTCCAACTCGTTAAAGAAGTTCTGACCAAGCAGCAGATTGTCTATCTCCACATCCTTAAGGGGCCCTTCAGTAAGAGGCGGTTTCCCCATCGCTCTTTGGGTTATGAACATATCCTTGGGAGTGATCCCCTCCCTAAGGTTAAATGCATGTCTCATGGTGTATATCCTCAGTCCTGTGGTTTTGCTTTTCTCTCCTTTGAAATCCATTCCGGTAATAGCTTCAACATAGTCGTCTATCATCCCTCCGGGGGGTGTTCCAAACCTGCTGAAAAGACAAAAACCTGCGGTATTGAGTATTTCTCTGGCAGCTGTAAGATCCACATCCTGATCTCCGGTGCCCTCATATACATATTTTGGCCTGGTTTCCTTTCCACCCATTTGTATGGAGCCTACTCCACCCTTAACGTGTCTTCCGGGGGTTGGATCATACTGATATGTCCTTGCGAGACCTGGGGCGAATCTTGGATCGTGCATTGGAAGCTCGATTCCTGACGCTGTCTGGAGATATTCCTCGCCCTTGCCAAAGTGCTTTGCAGCATATAGAGATCCATTTGCAAGGATGGCTCCAACTCCTTCACCGTCAGCGATTTTCTGAGTGATGGCAACTATGGCCTCGCCGTCTCCCCACTTAAGATCTATTCCATCTAGCTCATCCCTTGTAAATAATCCCTCATTGTAGCATTCCATAGCCCAGGCTACAGTCATGCCCGTTGAGATAGTATCTATCCCGTATCTGTTGCATACTTCATTTACCTTGATAAGAGCATCCATATCTCCACACAATAGCGTAGATCCAAATGCGGATGCAGTTTCATATTCCGGTCTTTCTGTCGGACCAACCGGCCATCTTCCGTCATTTACCTCGTATTCTGCTCCGCAGCCAAGCGGGCAGCTGGCGCAGGCGTATTTTTTGGTTTTATATTTATCCATTACCTTCGCCGATAGGGCAACGGCATTTTCTTCACCATAGTCACGTATCCCGACTCCACCCCAGTTTTTGACAGGACTGTCTCCGCTAAGCGCTGAGGCCGCAGTGCCAAGACCGGTACCGTGATCTCCAAATGCCAGTGAAGAGGGTGACCCCTTAATAGTTTTGACTACGTTCCTTGTTATATCCTGGAGCCTCTCCATATCAGCTACAGGAACAGTCCCGGTGCCTCTGACAAGGATAGCCTTTAGGTTTTTAGAGCCCATAACAGCTCCTCCGCCACCTCGGCCTGGTGCTCTGTGTCCGTCGTTTATCGGGCATGCAAGCAGTGACTGCCTTTCTCCGGACGGTCCAATTGCAACTATCTTCGCCTTACCATCATTGTGTTCTTCCTTAAGCTTTTCCCAGACATCCTTGGCATCCATGCCCCAAAGATGAGCCGCATCCCGAATTTCAACGACTCCGTCATTTATCCATATGTATACTGGCTTTTCCGAGATACCGGATATAAATAAGGCGTCGAAGCCAGCTTTTTTAAGCTCCGGTCCAAAATAGCCTCCTGAGTTGGAATCGTTCCAGCCTCCGGTAACAGGTGATTTATGGACCATGGTGAATCTCCCTCCAAACATGGCACCTGTTGCATTGCTAAGACCAGTGATAAATCCCAGGATATTATCCGGGCCTAGCGGGTCTGCATCCTTTGGCATCCTGTCGTAAAGAATCTTTGCTCCGAAGCCGTAGCCTCCTATGTAATCCTCAACCATTTTTTGCTCCAGGGGTTCGATGTTTATAGCTCCTGTAGTCAGGTCGATAAACAATAGCTTTCCATTATAGCCGTACATAAGATCCCTCCTTTTCCTCTATTATAGTCTTTATATGGATAGGCTTCAATGATTAGAGTTATAATGCCTGGACGTATGATGTACATCCAGGCATTATCATGCTACCTTAAAAGCAGCCAGACACCGACTGCAAGACTCAGTACTGCAAAGACGTAGAAAAATATAACTGTTCCGCTTTCGCCTAAAATTTTCCTGAACATCCTTATTTTTGCCATATTCCAGATGCCTTCGGGTTTCTTTGCTGCAATAAATACCACTGCTCCTGCATAGAGTACCAGAAAAACTCCAAGAAGTGCCATTCCATCCATAATAATACCTCCACTCAACTTTTTATTCCGTATTTAACAACGTCTATGAATCTGTCCACCACATCCAGCATATCCTTGCTGTAAGTTTTAGTGTCATTTCTTCTCATATAATAATCCGAAACTGATATATTAAGAGACGTTAACAGGTATGCTACCAGAGTTAGGTCAAGACCGGATCTGATTTCTCCTCTTTCCTCAGCCATTTTTAAGAGCTGGAGAAATACCTGATCAGATTTTTCCTTGTTTTCCTCGACTATTTCCTTATACATATCATGATTTGGATCACTCAGAAGTTTATTCGATATCTCTAATAGGTCCGGATTGTGGAATGCAAAGCTAAGGCCTGATACATACATTTCCTTGATCAGAGAAAAGATATCCAAGCCCGTGGGATTCATGAGGGTTGGCGTCATATATTCCATTTTTTTTTGTATTATAATATTCATGACATGCTTGTACAGATCCTTCTTGTCCTCGAAGTACTGATAAAAGCTTCCCTTGGCGATCCCTGCCTCCTCCACGATCCTGTTAATGCTTGAAGCGTCAAAGTAGTAGTCCCTGAATTCCTTTATTGCTGAAGACTCTATCCTCTCGCGCTTCTCCGGAGGTAAATTGAAAAAGGTCTCCTTTGGCATTTTAGCGCCTCCTTAGATTGTGACCTGATAGTCATATGACTCTTTGGTCATATTATACCCAGGAAAGTATTGTTTAGTCAAGGGAAAGGGAAAAGATTGTGATCTGTGCATTGTGATCTGTGAATTGTCACTAATCCAGCGCCTTCATCGAGTCTACCATTTTTATGCCCCTTAGCTTTCTTGTCATTACAAGGTTGACCATGAGTGAGAATACTATGGTTATAGCTGCTGCTGCAAGATAACTCTGCCAGAATATCTCTCTTCCGAACATCATGTCCGGATCCTCAATAACAGTTATAATGAACACATGCAATAGCCTACCGAGGAACAGACCCGCCAGGATACCTATCATGGTCAATATACCTATCTCCCGGAAGATGTACATGTTTACCTCCTCATTGTAGAATCCAAGTACCTTTAGTGTAGCCAGTTCCTTTTTCCTCTCATTTATGTTAATGTTTGTTAGATTATACAGCACAATAAACGCAAGCATCCCCGAGGCTGCTATTATTACCACGATAATATACTCAATGTTTCTAAGAAGTTTGTCAAAGGCTGATTTTGTCTGAGATATGAATTGAGTGTTCAGTACTCCCTCAGTAGAAATCAGTTTCTCTGCAAGTTCATCCTTCTCCTGTTCGGTATCCAACTCAGTTTTCGCAAGTATCAGATTAG
>DAIPJA010000014.1:0-19893 GCA_036770525.1 Gudongella sp.
TAATTGAGCCTGATGATATGAGCGATAACACTGTTTTCACAAAGGGGGTCACTGTCAGAAAGGATGACAAGAGAGGCTCAAACAGAAAGGGAACCGAAGACGTAGTATCGAACGGTTCCATGATACACGTCTATCCAAACCAATTCATGATGCTGGTGGATGGTGGAAAGGTAGTGGATTACACCGCTGAGGAAGGATACTACAAGGTTGACAACTCCTCAATGCCTTCTCTGTTCAACGGAACGTTTAAGGAAGCGCTTATCGAGTCCTTCCAGAGAATAAAATTCGGTGGAGTTACTCCATCAAAGCAAAAAGTCTTCTACATCAACCTGCAGGAGATCAAGGGCATAAAATTTGGAACTCCCAACCCATTGAACTATTTTGATGACTTCTATAATTCGGAGTTATTCCTTAGAACACATGGAACCTACTCAATAAAGATAACAGATCCTCTCTTGTTCTTCATGGAGGCTATTCCCAAGAACGAAGACAAGGTTGAGATCCAGGATATAAACGAGCAATATCTTTCAGAGTTCCTGGAAGCTCTCCAAGCTGCCATGAACCAGATGTCCGTTGATGGGATAAGGATATCCCACGTACCATCAAAAGGCAGGGAGCTAAGCTCCTATATGTCCCAGATACTTGACGAGGAGTGGAAGAAGAACAGAGGGATGGAGATCCAGTCTGTAGGTATAGCTAGCATCTCCTACGACGACGAGTCCAAGGAACTTATAAATATGAGAAACAAGGGGGCTATGCTTGGAGATCCCTCAGTCAGGGAGGGCTATGTTCAGGGCTCAGTTGCAAGGGGCTTGGAGGCTGCCGGCTCAAATGAAGGAGGAGCCATGGGAGCATTCCTCGGAATGGGTGTTGGTATGCAGGGTGCAGGCTCATTTATTGGAGCGACAAGTCAATCGAATCAAAAGCAGATGGAGGAGCAGGCTCAGAAAAGCGAGCAAGCACAGCCCAAAAAGGCAAACGAGTGGTTCTGCACAGAATGTGGAGCCAAGAACAGTGGAAAGTTCTGTTCAGAATGTGGAGCCAAAGGACCTGAGAAAAAAGCATGCACAAACTGTGGGTATATTCCGGAAGGTGCAACGCCAAAATTCTGTCCGGAGTGCGGCAACAAATTTTAGCTTCTGGAGGTAGAAAATGACAACCACAAGCTTTAAGTGTCTGAATTGTGGTGCAGGTATCCACTTCAATCCGGATTACGGAAAATTCAAATGTGAATACTGCCTCAGTGAGTTCACCGAAGAGCAGCTGAACAAGGGCTACATCGATGAAGTGGGAGATATCCCTGCCCATGAGAAGGAACACCTTGTAAATTACCATTGCAACAGCTGCGGAGCCGACCTGGTCACTGATGATACTACCTCGGCTACCTTCTGTTACTATTGCCATAACCCTGTTATTCTGTCAGGTAAGCTGGAGGGTGAGTTCAAACCCAGAAAGATCATACCCTTCAAAGTCAGCAGGGACAGAGCACAGGAGTTGTTTATGCAATGGGCTGGAAGGAAAAAGTATGTTCCAAAAGACTTTACCAGCCAATCACAGCTTGAAAAGATAACCGGAGTATACCTTCCACACTGGAGGGTAGAAGCAAATGCACGGCTTGATTTCGTAGGTGAGGGAAGGGAAACGAGAGTCTGGCGAAATGGAAACACAGAATACACCGAGACGAAGAAATATGAGATAGTACGCAAAGGAAACCTTGAGATAAATAACGCAGGAGCATTGGGCTTTGATAAGATCGATGCAAGGCTTCTAAATGGGATCGGACCATATGACGAGGACGGTGCAATACCATTCTCAATGGGATATCTCTCAGGATTTTATGCAGAGCAATATAATGTTCCTAGGGAAGATGTCGAGCCTATGGTAAAGCAGGACCTTCAAAAGTATTTTGGCTATATGCTAAGCGAAATTACGGCAGGCTATCAACAGGTTATTCCTCAGAAGAAGGAGATGGAGCTTAATCTCAAGAATTGGCATTTCTCACTTCTGCCTGCATGGATACTGACCTATGGATATAAGGGGAAGGCATACGTTTTTGCTGTAAACGGGCAGTCGGGGAAATCATTCGGAGACCTGCCGCTTAGTGAGGGCAAGGTTTTCTCTACTGCAGGCTTGATTGCAGCAATAGTATTCAGTGCACTTGCAATAGGAGGGATGTTCCTATGGTAGTAAATAGAAGAATAATCATACCATTCCTGCTTGTTGCCCTTGTATTTTTTTCAAGCTTATCAGTTGCCGCAGAAGTCGACTTGCTTGTAGTAGATGACGCAATGTTGTTTTCGTCGTCTGAGGAATCCATGCTGATGGAGTCAGCAGCAGGTCTTTCAGATCAGTACGATATGGATATAGTAATAGTTACCACTGACAACGCTCAAGGTAAAAGCTCAAGAGAATTCGCTGATGATTACTTTGATTATCAGGGATATGGAAGAGGCAGTGATTATTCCGGGATACTGTTTTTGATCGATATGGATAACAGGGAGGTCTATATTTCAACTTCCGGAGAGGGGATCAGATACCTGACTGACGAAAGGATCGAAAGGATCCTCGATGAGGTATTTGACTCCGGATTATCAGAAGGCGATTACTATGGAGCAGCATCCGGATTCCTGAGAAAGACAGAGGAGTATCTCCAAGCAGGAATACCCTCCGACCAACACACAGTGGAGGAAGGCAGTGAGGAAAACAAGCTTACTCCCATAGAAGCTGCACTGAGCTTCCTGGCGTCCCTTGGTATCGGAGGAGGCTTTTACGGGTCGGTCAAATCTGGGTACAGGACAAAGAATCCTCCAAATCCATTTTCTTACAGGAATAACAGTATTGTAAATCTTGCTGACAAAGGTGACAGACTGGTAGATACCTCTGTTACCTCCAGAATAATACCAAGAACACCCCCGCCTGGCTCAGGAGGCTCATCCTCCGGCAGAAGCACGGTTCACAGGTCCTCCAGCGGCAGGATGCATGGCGGAGGGGGAAGAAAATTTTAATGACAGTATGGAAGGAGAATATAATGAAAAACATCGTATCCGCAGAATGGCTTGTTGAAAATCTTGATAAAGAGGGAGTTATAGTGCTTGACGCCAGATCAGAGCTTGGAAATCCAAGCTATGGCTCTGATGCATATAAAGAAGGTCATATAGAAAGAGCTGTCTATGTTTCAGTTGAGGATATCCTGACGGGCGAGGTAAAAAAGCATGGAGGCAGACACCCTCTTCCTGATATGAATGAGTTTGCTGTGAATATCAACAAGCTTGGAGTGGACGACAAATCTAGTGTGATAGTATATGATGACGGTGATTTATCCATGGCCGGGAGGCTTTGGTGGATGCTTAAGCTGATCGGCAAAGAGGATGTGAGATTGCTTGGCGGCGGGATCAAAAAATGGATCGAAAAGGGATATCCTTTATCCAAGACTGCTGCTTATCCGAAACCGGGAGAAATGTTAACAGTAAAAATGGCTCCAGGCATTGAGGCTTCAATAGAGGAGGTCAGAGAGGCACTTAAAGATCCGAAAGCAGTTGTCATAGATTCGAGAACAGCTGAGAGATTCAGGGGAGAGGTGGAGCCCATAGATAAGATAGCAGGTCATATCCCGGGAGCAGTTAATTACCCCTGGACAGATTTGACTGAGGGTGAAAGAGTTCCTGATATCGATGAGCTTGTGGATCATTTCGAATCCTTGGAGGAATACGATCAGCTGATCGTCCATTGCGGATCCGGTATAACCGGTACTGTAAATGCATTATTTATGGAAGAAGTAGGACTTAAGGCAAGGCTTTATGTAGGAGGCTGGAGTGATTGGATAACCTATCCCGAAAATGAAGTAGCAACGGGAATGTGATCAGGGATAATATTTATGTTTTTATGATACCTCATCTGGGGTATCATGAAAATATGTTCAACCGGTTGCACAAATGTGCGGCTAACCCAAGGCAAAGGAAGTGGATATGTGAAGAAACGAGAAAGTGGTATATTAATGGGGATTTCATCACTTCCCGGGAAATATGGTATTGGAGATTTTGGAAAGGAAGCCTATGCTTTTGTTGACTTTCTCGAAAGGTCAAATCAGAGCTACTGGCAGATACTTCCTTTGGGACCGACAGGTTTTGGGGATTCACCCTATCAAAGCTTCTCAGCATTTGCAGGGAATCCATACTTTATTGACCTGGACGAGCTTGTGGAGCTAGGCTTCCTTGAGAAGTCCGATATTGACTCTGCAGGCTTTGCAGAAAACAGCAGGGTGGATTACAGTAAGATATATAAAGAAAAATACAGACTTCTCAGGCTGGCATTTGAAAAAAGCAAGAAAGCCCTTGGTAATACTCTGGCTGAATTCTACGAGGATCATAGCTGGTGGCTCAGGGAGTTTTCCGTTTTCATGGCTATTAAGGACAGCCAGGGAGGGAAAGCATGGTCTGAATGGGATGAGGATTTGAAGAATATAGGCAGCCATGAGGTCCAGGAATTTGAAAAAAAAGAATCAGACAGGATCAATTTCTGGATATTCACCCAGTACTTTTTCCTGAAGCAGTGGCTGAAGCTAAAGCTTTACGCAAATGATAAAGGGATAAAGATCATAGGCGATCTCCCCATCTATGTTTCAGAGGACAGCTCCGATCTTTGGGCGAACCCCAAATACTTCATGCTGGATGACGATCTGAAGCCAATAACTGTAGCAGGAGTCCCACCGGATTACTTTACCGCAAAGGGCCAGCTTTGGGGAAATCCCATCTATGACTGGAATGCTTTGGAGGAATCAGGCTACGACTTTTGGATCAGAAGAATAAAACAAAGCATCCTGCTGTACGACACGATCAGGATAGACCATTTCAGAGGGTTTGAGTCTTTTTGGGAGGTTCCCTATGGTGCGGAGGATGCAGTAAACGGGAAGTGGACCAAGGGGCCTGGAATGAAGCTTTTCAACAAAATAGCCCAGGTATTTGGAGATGTCGATATAATTGCTGAGGATCTCGGCTTTCAGACTGAAGAGGTAGTTGAGCTTATTAAGGCTACAGGCTTTCCGGGCATGAAAATACTGCAGTTTGCATTTGATCCTGAGGGAGACAATGACTACCTCCCGCACAATCATGACAGAAATTGCATTGTTTATACGGGAACACACGACAACAGGACGGTCAGGGACTGGATAGAGACAGCACCCAAGGATTCGCGGGATTATGCGATAGAGTACCTGAAGCTTGATGACGATGAAGAGGGCTACAACTGGGGCTTGATAAGAGGTGCCTGGGGTACGAATGCCTATCTTGCCATAGCTCAGATGCAGGATTTTCTGGATCTGGGTGAGGAAGGCAGGATGAACGAGCCTGCAACGCTGGGCCGGAACTGGACCTGGAGGGTATTAAAGGAGCAGCTTACAGATAAGCTTGCAGATAGGATATCCAGGCTTACCTGGATATATAGGAGGTGTAAGGATGATCAATCACGAGAATCTTAAAAAGAGGATCCAACTCTATTCTCAGACCACCTTCGGCTCATCCTTTGAGGAGCTGCTGGATACTGAAAAATATGTAGTGTTATCAAAGGCTTTGATGGAAAATGTACTTCCCTTATGGACTGAGTCAAGGAATGCTCTTGCAGGTAAGAGGCGAGCCTTTTATTTGTCATCTGAGTATCTTATGGGAAGGTTCCTTACCAACAACCTTATTAACATGGGTGCTAAGGAAGAAGTAGAGAAGCTTTTGGACGAGATGGGAATAGAATACGATTATATAGAGGAGTCTGAAGAGGACCCAGCTCTGGGGAATGGAGGATTGGGAAGACTTGCAGCCTGTTTCCTGGATTCTGCAGCGACCTTGGGCTACCCTCTTGACGGATACGGGATAAGATATGATTTTGGATTGTTCAAACAAAAGATCAAGGACAAGGAACAGGTTGAGGAAGCTGATAACTGGACTAAGTTCGGCGATCCCTGGGGGATCAGAAAGGTAAAGGAAACAGTTCTGGTAACCTTCAGAGGCAGCGAGATAAGGGCCGTTCCCTATGATTACCCTGTGATCGGGTATGGACACAAAATGATCAACACCCTTAGACTATGGAAGGCTGAATCACTTGAGGAATTTGATTTCAAGGCATTTAACGACCAGAATTATGATCTTGCTGTCAAAGCCAAGAATGATGCGGAAAATATTGCCAAGGTGCTTTACCCGAATGATTCATATGAGGAGGGTAAAAAGCTAAGACTAAAACAGCAGTATTTCTTCGTTTCAGCCTCATTACAGGACATAGTCAGGAGATATAAGAAAGAAAACAACAGCATTGAAGGCTTTGCGGACAAACACGCAATTCAGCTTAACGACACTCACCCTGCTGTGGCAATACCCGAGCTTATGAGGATATTGACCAGGCTGGAGGGGATGGAATGGCACGGTGCATGGAAGATAGTTAAAAACGTCTTTGGTTATACAAACCATACCCTTATGGCAGAGGCACTGGAGCAGTGGCCGGTAAGGTATTACGAAGAGCTCATACCACAGATATATGAGATCATCCAGAGAATAAACTACATGCTTCTTGAGGAACTTGCAGGCTATGGTATTACACACGATCAGTTCCATAAGTATGAGATAATCCACAATGGAAACATCAGGATGGCATGGCTTTCGATCTATGGATCCAAATCAGTGAATGGCGTAGCCAGACTTCATACAGACCTGTTGATAAACCAGGAGCTGAGGGATTGGTACAGACTGTATCCCTGGAAATTCAACAACAAGACCAATGGGATAACACAAAGAAGGTGGCTTCTGCAGTCAAATCCAGAGCTATCCAGTCTTGTAAGCGAGCTTCTGGGAGGAGATGAGTGGATAACAGATCTTTCAAAGCTTAAAGAACTGGAGAGGTTCGCATGGGACGAAGCCGTCCTTGAGAGGTTCAAAGGGATCAAGCAGCTGAAGAAATCACAGCTTGCAGATTATATCAGACACACTGAAGGCATTGATATAGACCCTGGATCCATCTACGACATTCAGATAAAAAGGCTTCATGAGTACAAGAGACAGCTGTTGAATGCACTACACATTATACATCTTTACTTCCGTATTAAGGAAGATCCCCAGCTTGATATCTATCCAAGGACCTATATATTTGGTGCAAAATCTGCACCTGGTTACATCAGGGCAAAGGGGATAATACGACTTATTAATGATATCAAGGAGCTGGTAAATAACGATCCGGTGGTAAGCAGCAGGATAAAGGTAGTCTTTGTACAGAATTACAGGATTTCCTATGCTGAAAAGCTGTTCCCAGCCGCCGATGTATCCGAGCAGATCTCAACTGCCGGTAAAGAAGCATCAGGAACAGGAAACATGAAATTTATGCTGAATGGTGCACCTACTCTTGGAACCTATGATGGTGCCAATATAGAGATAGTAGAGGAAGCAGGTGAGGAGAACAATTATATCTTTGGGCTGCGGGTCGAGGATATAAAAGCCATTGGGGATACCTACGATCCCAAGGATGTCTATAACAATAACCCAAACCTGAAGCGTGCCCTGGACTCGCTGGTCGACGGGACCTTCAAAGACGACACGGGAGTCTACAGAGAGATATACAACTCACTGTTATACGGAGCTGACTGGCACAGGCCGGACAACTACTATGTGCTAAAGGACTTTGAAGAATACAGGCTTGCACAGGAAAGAATCGACAGAGATTACAGAAACAGCATTGAATGGGATAGAAAATGCTGGTTGAATTTGGTAAATTCGGGTAAATTTAGTTCTGATAGGACTATTGAGGAATACTCAAGGGAAATATGGAGCATAGAAAAATTATAGACTCCGAAGGGCTCTGCCCTTCGGATGAAATGTGGATTTAATAAGGGGATATCATCCCTGGTTAAATTATATTTTTTGGTTCATGCAACCGTATGCACAAAGAATAGGGGGAAAGAAAATGAAAAAAAGACTTACATTGGCGTTGATCCTGGTTTTGGCAATGACTATCACAGCATGTTCACCAAAAGCACCAGAGCCTGCACAACCAGGTCCTGAGGCTCCTATAGTTGAAGGAAGCACTGCTACCATATCTGTGCAGGTAGAGTCAAGCTGGAGAGAATATTATGAGGCTGCAGTAGCAAGAGTGCTGGAAGAGAATCCGGGTGCTACGATAAATCTTATTGAAACAGGCTCCTTTGACCACCTGGACGTTTTGGATGCAACAGATGTTACAAATCCTGATGTTGCTGATGTCTTTGCAATCCCTGCAGACAGGATATATGGTTTGTCCAACAATGAGGCACTTGCTGCACTTGACGTAAAGATGATGGCAGAAAATATTGGTGGTTTCTCTGATTATGATGCAGGTCTTGGTGGAAATCTAAGAGTAGATGGCGAGTATCTTGCGTTCCCGATGAATATCGAGACGCTTGTAACCTTCGTCAATACCGCCAATGCTGCATCTAAAGGAATAGATATATCAGGTCCGGTGGAATTGACCGAGCTGGGATATACCGATATGCTGCTTCCTGCTTTTGATGCCTGGTTTGGAGTATCATTTGCAAATGCGGGCGGTATTGAGCTCCTTGGACATGATGCTCAGGGCAACCTGTTCTCTGACTTCACAAAGGAATTCAGTGAACTGAACGAACAGCAAAAGGCCGTCTTTACAGCTCTATATGATTATTGGAAACAGCACTACACTAATGGGACACCGATGTGGGACGCAGACGCAGCCTGGGGTTATATGGATACTGAGTTTTCAACCGGCGGCCAGACAGCGTTAAGAATTGAAGGCCCATGGTCCACAGGAAGCTTATCAGCGCTTGCTGGAAATGGAGCTGACCTTGAGGTCATCCCAATAAATCAGATAACTGTAAAGGGCTATCCTCTGGCTCACTGGAAAGGTGGATGGGGATTGGCAATAAACTCAAGAAATGAAGGCGATGGAGATAAAATGGCTCTTGGAATGGCAATGATCGAAGAGATCGTTAATCCGGAGTTTGCGGTAGACTTCTTTAAGGCAACAGGAAAAATCCTTGAAAACGTATCTGTAGATCAATATATGAATTCTGACCTGTCTGAAACCGATAAGAAGGTAATTTCAGCGGTGCTTGAATCCTATGAAGCAGCACCAGCAAGACCGTTGTTCACAGAATGGGGATCAGTTTGGGATACCTGGAAGAACGGACTTCTTTCCTGGTCCGCAAATAATCCGCAAACAGTCGAAGCTGCATATTCAGCTATGAAGGCATCCTTTGACGCCATGATGGCAAACTACTAAGATAATAACTTTGGGAATAGGGGTAGACCCCTATTCCCAAAACTTTAAACCAGGGATGTGAAGAGATGAAAAACAAAAGAGCCCTCGACCGGAGAGGCTTTTATATTATTGCTGGAATTTGTGCTATGCTAATACTTTTCAACTCCCTTGAAGCCGTTGCGAAGGTAAAGGACGTGGAAATGTTCAATAAATGGCACCAGGAGACCTACCTTAACGAACAGATTGACGATTCCAATTTTCCCGAATATCTTGTTGGCAATATGGCTGAATATTTTTTGAAAACAGCATTTCCGGTTTCAATAGCTCTAACTGCATATTTTGCTATCGGGAAATCCAGGGTATTTGGAGCAATGGTCTATGTATGGCTGGTCATCTCCTCAGGAGGATTCATATACCACCTTCTCCAATGGGATTTTTACTCAATATTCTATTACATAGGAATAGTTCTTTATATTATACTGATTGTGAAGACATATTCTATCGCTTTAATTGGTACCTACAATTCATCTGAGGGTGGTGATTGATTTGGGAAAGTTCAACAGATATCTGTATGATGAGATAGGAAGGGAATATGAAAGAAAAAACCTCTACTTGGCTGAGCTGGCAGAAATAGACGAGCTGTTGCAGAACAGGGATAAGGATAAAACCCACCTTAGGAAAAAGAGAAGAGAACTAATAACTGGAAGGGATAAGCACCCATATATTGTCCAGCTTAAGGAGTTGAGCAGAAGAGAAAGGGAATTCAAAAACCGGTTGAAAAGTGAAGTCAACTCCTTTTCGAGAACTCTTTCAGGCGAGCTGGACAGAAACGAGAGAAAGCTAAAGCTGAGATTATTTTCCAGTGAAAGGACTGCTGATTTTTACAGGGACCACAAAGACATCAGCTACGATGCGGAATTTGATTACAGGAAGGCTGAACTTGAAAGAACACAGTTGCCTGGAATCCTTGATAATATCAAAAAAATCAAGGATGAGCTTATTGAATTGGAGAATCTAAAGAGAGCAGCTGACCCTTCTCAGGAGGCTTTAAAAAAATCTGAGTATGAATTCTTCAAAGCAACTCAGAAAAAGACAGTTAAAGAAGAAATAGCAAGGATAAAAATGTTGAGGAAGGAAGGTACCATCTCAAGAAAAGCTGAGGCCAACCTGGTTAGGGAAGCCAAGCAGAAAAGCAGAAACTCAGTCAAACTGAAGGAGCTTGAGATCCCAACAAAGGGAATAGCAGATCAGCTTAAGAGCAAGAATATCGAGCTGAGGAATTCAACCAAACAGAGCCTGAAGATCCTGAAAAGCGACATAGCAGATCTCAGAAAGGTGACTCCTGTGGAGGTAGAAAAAACCAAGCCATTTATATCCTATGCTACACTATTGCTGCCGGGACTGGGGCAGGCATTGAACGGCCAGCTTGGTAAGATGGCGGTAATGATATTCGGCTCATTATTCATATACCTTATCGCAATACCATATGCCTTGGGATTCGGAAATTATCAGGGTGAAGGTGTTGCCGGTCTTATCAGTCTGGCAGAAGGCGGCGCAAGGATAGACAAATCCCTTATATTCATGATCGAGGGTGTCGTTTCCATATTTCTTCTGCTGCTGGCAGCACTTGTGGTTTATATTTCCTTTTCAGACGTATACAGGGTTGAAACCGGAAAGATAAAGGGAGTAAGACCAAAGACATGGTTTGAGAACAAGAAGTCGTTGCTTGAGGAGGGGTTTCCATACGTGACCTCACTGCCTGCCATGATAATTATCCTGTTCATCGTCCTTGTCCCTGTCATTACAACCTTCCTTCTGTCCTTTACAAACATGGACCCGCAGCATCAGTCAAAATTCAGCTGGGTAGGAATACAAAACTACAGGCTCATAGCCTTGGGAGAGGGACTTGCCGGAAGCGTGTTCTGGCTGATACTTGTATGGACTCTGATATGGACATTTGCAGCAACCACACTGGCCATACTGATAGGCTTCTTCATGGCTCTTTTGGTAAACAACGAGCGCGTGAAAGGGAAGCGATTCTTCCGTACCATATATATTCTTCCATGGGCAGTACCTGCATTTATAACAATTATGTACTTCAGCATAATGACAGCTCCGGGAGGCTCGATAACTGAAATACTGGCCGGGATATTCAATACCAGGATAGAGATAAAAAACAATACTTTCCTTACCAGAACAGCCTTGATCCTTATACAGGGATGGTTGGGAAGCGCATATGTGTTCCTGTTGACCACCGGAGTACTCCAGTCCATACCCTCTGATTTGTACGAAGCAGCAGAGATCGACGGAGCCACTGCCTGGGACAGGATGATAAGGATCACAGTACCCCTAGTGTTATTCCAGATTTCACCATTATTGGTGACCCAGTACACCTTCAACTTCAATAATTTCAGTGTGATCTTCCTTTTCAACGAAGGAGGTCCCTTCAATCCTCAGCTATACGGAAATCTGGCTGGTTCGTCAGACCTGTTGATATCATATATTTACAAGCTGGCCATGATGAATCAGTATCAGGCCATTGGTGCAGCCATTACCATCTTCATATCCCTGGGGCTGATGGTTTTCGCTTACCTCGGATTCAGAAATTCTAAGGGTTTTAAGGAGGGTAGACTATGAAAAAGGATAAAATGCACCTCTCAGACAAGCCTCCTCTGACGCCTCTAGGTAGAGTCGGCCTCGGCATGACCTACACAGTGCTCCTTGCATGGGTAGCGGCAATAATTTGGCCATTGGTGCAAATGGTCATATCAGCCTTCAACGGCAAGCAGCAGCAGTATATTATGGCAAACACCAACTTCGAGTTTTCCACCAGGCACTTTGAGTATTTATTTACGGAAACTCTGTTTCTCACCTGGGTAAAGAACACTCTGTTTATTGCAGGCTCCACGGCTGTTTTAACGCTTATAGTGGTTTCATTTACAGGCTATGCATATTCAAGGTACAGATTCAAGGGTAGAAGGGCATCACTTATGGCAATAATGCTGATACAGACAATTCCAACCTTCGCAGGGATCACAGCCTTCTTTACAATGCACTCCATAGCAGCAGCAGTCGTACCACAGTTTACTAGGCAGATGATGCTTATATTGATCTACACAGGAGGGGGAATAGCTTCAAATACCTTTATTCTTAAGGGCTATATCGATTCAGTTTCAACTGAACTTGATGATGCTGCAAGGATCGACGGCTGCTCAAACTTTGATGTATATAGACTCATAATCATGCCTATAGCCAGGCCAATGCTTACAATAATAGCTCTTTGGTCGTTCATAGGTCCGTTCATGGATTATCTTATGGCAAAGGTTTTACTCACAAATCCTCAATCCTACACACTTGCCACCGGATTATTCACTCTGGTCAGTGACTTCAGAACGATGAACCAGCCAGCCTTCGCAGCAGGAGGATTGCTGACGGCAATTCCAATCGTTGCATTGTTCATTGTGCTTCAGAAACAGCTGGTATCAGGCTTGACCAGCGGCTCAGTTAAAGGATAGGAGGAGAGGGCATGAAGGTAATACTTAAAAATATAGGAAAAAAATATGAGGGAAGAGAAGAGTTTACTCTCAGGAATATTAACCTTGAAATCGATGACAGGGAATTCTGTGTGATCCTGGGTCCCTCAGGCTGCGGAAAAACCACCCTTCTAAGGATGATCGCGGGGCTTAACTCCATCACAGAGGGAGACCTTATGTTCGACGACAGAAGGGTCAACACGGTTCCACCCAAAGACAGAGACATAGCTATGGTTTTTCAGTCATACGCACTTTATCCGCACATGACTGTATATGACAACATGGCTTTTTCTCTTGCCATGAGAAAAGAGAGCAGGAAGCTTATTGATGAGAGAGTCAGGGAGGCAGCGGAGCTTCTTCAAATAGAAAACAACCTGTACGCCAAACCCGCAGACATATCCGGAGGACAAAGACAGAGAGTCGCTTTGGGAAGAGCGATCGTCAGAAAACCCAAGGTATTCCTTATGGATGAGCCGCTTTCAAATCTGGATGCAAAGCTGAGAGAACACATGAGAGTCGAGCTTGTCAGGATCCACAAGCAGCTGGGTACAACGACCATATACGTTACCCATGACCAGACAGAGGCAATGACAATGGCAAATAAAATCATATTGCTGGACAAGGGCAAGGTCCAGCAGGTTGGAACACCTGATGAATTCTACAACAAGCCTGTCAATATCTTTGTGGCAAGGTTTATCGGGTCACCGACAATGAATATCCTTGAGGGTGAATACAAAAACGGCAGGTTTATATCCAATAATAATACTATCAAACTTACCCCCTCCGAGGAAGACAGAGAAAGCCTTTCTGCTTTTGAAGGCAAGAGGATATCCATGGGAATAAGACCGGAAAGATTCGTCAATGACGATACCTACGAAGACAGCTTCAAAGCCAAGGTTGACGTCATAGAGATGCTTGGGAAGGAAAAAACAATATTTGCAAAGCTTGAGGACGGAACAGATCTGGTGATATCTGTACCTGGTCATCATGAGTTTATTGAGGGTGAAAGCCACAGCTTCGGATTTGATAAAAGTGCAATCCATTTCTTCGATTCAGAGACTGGAAATCGTATCAATCCATGATTTAGGGAGTGGACGCCATGAAAGAGATAAAGAGGATAACCATTAGAGATGTGGCAAGAATGGCGGGTGTTTCACCCTCCACAGTATCCCGTGTCATATCAGGTAATCCAAGGATAAGCATAGAAACAACTGAAAGGGTCATTAAATGCATGGAAAAAATGGGATACCATCCGAATGCCATCGCCAGGTCCCTTGCAAACAGCAGCTCAAGCACAATAGGCCTTGTGATGCCCCAGGGGCCAGGGGAAGCATTGTCAAATCCCTTCTTTCCAGAGGCGCTGAGCGGTATAATAAGAACCTCATCGGAGATGGGATACGACATATTGCTGGTTTCGCATCATGGTGATGAGGACGGGCAGGTCAATGCCATAAAAGCCATGATAAATGCCTCCAAGGTAGACGGGATCCTCCTTATGACAAGCAGGAAGGATGACAAGTCCATAGCCTATCTCGATTCTGTAGACTTCCCATATTCAGTCATAGGGTCTCCGGACAATGGGCAAATGAGCTTCAACCATGCTGATAATGATAATATAATGGCTGCGTATGAGCTTACAAGCTATATGATAAATAAGGGCTTCAGAAGGCTTGTTTTGATATCCGGAGGCAAAGAGCTTACAGTTACTAGAATGAGGATCAAGGGCTTCAGAAAAGCCCTTGAGGAATCCGGGATCCCGTTCACCGACGACCATATACTCGTAGGGAAATTTGATGAGGAGACAGGCTATAACTTTGGAAAGAGGATATATGATCCAGTAAACAAAATAGATGGGATCATTGCAACAGACGACGTGCTGGCATTTGGTGCTGCGACGGCTCTTCTTGAAAGCGGCTTGAGGATCCCTGAAGATGTTGCCGTTTCGAGCTTTAATAACAGCGTTTTGTCAAGAAGATGCAACATCCCAATCACCTCCATAGAGATCAACCCCGGAAGACTGGGCGAGGAGTCAGTAAAGCTCGTCATTGATTCAATTTTGAATGGAACAAGGGGCAGAAGCGTAATCGTGCCTTACCAGCTCCACAAACGTGCGTCCACAGAGGGCTTCACGAAATAGTGCAGTATATTTATAATTTTCACACTTTATTTGACTCTGGTACACGTTTTATATTGAAAGTAACGATAAAGCGTGTTAATATCTAATTATGGTATGCTATTTTATAATTTATTGTGGGGGATACTATGGATCACAAACTGATGGAAGACAATTTAAGAAAAATTGAAGCGGTTGTGTCCAGCAAGATAGTAGTTGGTGAGGACAATCAGATCGACGAGGTCCACATTGTTTCAAACGGGCACAGAGGTGCCAAGCAGATTGCCAGAGATATCCAGTCAGTTCTTCTTGCTACATACGACGTAGATATTGACCACAAGAAAATAAGCATAGCCCAGATTCCGGATGAAATGGTCCAAAGGAACAGCTGTCGGGTAAAGCTTAACGGAGTATCCCAGGATACCTTCGGAACAAAGGCGACAGTAAGGGTTAATCTATCCAAGAAGGAAGACGAATATGTTCACTCCAGGACAGGTGTAAATACTGTGCGAAATGTCGACAGGATGCTCGTTGAGAGCACTCTTGCTGCGGTACAGGATGCTTGCGGTTTTGAGGATGTCTTTATCTTCGAGGATGTCAGACAGATCCAGATATCCGGAGGAACCGTGGTAATTGTATGCGTAACCGGGATTTGGAACGATACAGAGCAAAGACTTTCAGGCTCCTGCGTGGTAAAGAATGATTATCACGGAGCTGTTGTAAAGGCGACCCTTGATGCGGTCAACAGGTTTTTGACAAAGTAGTGATCAATGCCGGCTAATTTTTTGGTTTTAACGAGCGGAGCGAATATAGCATGCTGAACTAGCGGACAGCAGAGTACTCTAAGAGGAGGCTATATTCGATGAAAAAAGTTATCGGTGCATTCATGAGCATTCTAGCATTGGTTCTGGCAGCAGGCGCAAACTATTCACTGATCTAACTACACATGAAGCATAAAACTAGCCGGCATTATCTATATAAGGAGAGATAGGCATGGGGATCAATACTAAAACCAAAGTATACCTTGGATTCCTGGTGGCTTTGGCGATAACATTGTACATATATCTTGCTCTCAACTTCAGCCTGGGACATATTGGACTTCTGGCTTTTTGGTCAATTCTTGCAATAGTTGTTGAGTCTCTTTTAATACCCTTGCCTAACAATACCATTGGAGTTTCTGTCGGCTATGCAATAAACATTGCCACTATAATCATTGGAGGACCGCTTCTTGCGACCACAGTGGCAGGACTGGGTTTCCTATGCAGAGCACCTAAGATTGTAGGAAGGGGATATGTCCATATCCTTAATTTACCTCCCCATAAATCAGTTTTCAATGTTTCGCAAAGCATTATTGTTACCGCACTCATAAGTTTGATATATATTAACATAGGTGGTCAGATTGGCTCATTTAGCCTGCTGCCAACAATTGTAATACTATTCGTAGGAGTAATACTGAATACGTCATTGATTTCTGGATTTCTGTCGATTTCTGCATCTACCCACTTCATTAATACATGGATAGGAAATATACGTGGAACCTTCCCAAGTTCGGTTGCCGTAGGGACTATGGGTATCATAATAGCCCTGGCGTTTATTGGATATGGGTATGGTGCCGTTATTCTGTTTTTTGGACCTCTTCTTTTGGCAAGGTACTCCTTCAAGCTGTATATAGAGATGAGAAATCTATACCTTTCAACCATTCAGGCGTTGAATAAGACGGTAGAGGCAAAGGACCCATACACAAGTGGTCATGCAAACAGGGTGGAGAAATTCGCTGTAGAGCTTGCAGAGGCATATCATCTTCCATTTGAGAGCGTTCAAAATATAAAGACGGCTTCAATACTTCACGATATTGGAAAAATTGGTATCAACGACAGCATACTAAACAAGGCCACAAGACTGTCACAGGAGGAATTCCATGAGATAATGAGGCACCCAAGCATAGGTGCGGATATAATAAGCAAGGTAGACTTCCTTAAGGACATAACTACGATCGTCAAGCATCACCATGAAAGGTTTGACGGGAAGGGATATCCGGATGGCCTTCACGGCGACGAAATACCAATAGAGGCAGCTATACTGACGATCGCAGATTCCTTTGATGCAATGACCTCCGACAGACCATACAGAAAAGCGCTGACTCAGGAGGAGGCCTTTGAAGAGCTTAAAAGAAATGCAGGAACACAGTTTCATCCTCAGCTGGTAGAAACCTTTATTTCAATTATGAATCATTAGGTGATCCCATGTTTCTGGAGCCTTCTGTTTTATCCATTGCCCTGGCTAAGCTTAGGGGCGGAAAAATAAAAAATCTCGAAAAAGTAAACATCAAGGGCTATTGGATGTTCATTCTCGCAGCTATCCTTCAGGGAGCGCTCTCATTCGGCAAGCTGTATAAGCTTCCATTGGTAGAAAGATTGACAGGCGACTGGCTTGTATATGTAATGCTTTTAACATACACCGTAATGCTTATTACTGTTATAATCAACTATGAGAAAAGCTACATGAAGCTGTTTTTCATAGGTCTCTTGCTCAATATGGCAGTGATCCTTTGGAATGACGGCAGAATGCCTGTATCCATGGATGGGATACAAGGTATAGGCCAGGAAACTGTGCTGCCGGATCGGGAAATGGATATCAAGCATGTGGCCGTGGATAAGGATACAAGGCTTGTTTGGCTGGCCGACATAATTCTTATACCAAAGCCCTATCCGCTTCCTAAAATAATCAGTATAGGAGACATATTTATCATGGGTGGAGTGTTTCTCTTTTTTCAAAAGGAAATGCTGGCATCAAAACGCAGTTGACAATCCCAAGCACTTCCTGTATAGGTTGAAGTGGTTGGGATATTTTTTGGAGGTGGATCATGCAAACTAAGGCAGTAGTATTGGGAACCAATTATTTTATTGGGCTTACTATCATTAGAACATTGGGCTATGAGGGGGTAAAGACCATCGCGGTGGATTACCTCGAAGAGGACCTGTATGGCTCAAAGTCAAAGTATCTGGGCGCTCACTATTTAGCTCCAAGCTTTCGGGAGGATCCTGAGGGTTATATCGCCAAGCTAATTGAGATCGCATCAAAGGAGGATACAAAGCCCCTTCTTTTCCCCAGTGCCGATCCATATGCCGAGTTCATTGATGAACATCTGGACATTCTTAAAGAGCACTTTCTGATTCCAATGAAGGAAAAAGGTCTCTGGACAAGGGTAATGAAAAAGGAGAGTCTTTTCCATCTTGCAATAGAGCATGGAATGCCCGTACCCGAGACCATAGAAGCACCGGACCCAAACCTTGCAGACAGGGTTGAAGCAGAACTTGGATATCCATGCATTGTCAAGCCTGTGGATTCTCCTGCCTTCGTTGCAAAGTTCAGAAGAAAGGTGCTTTATTGCAATAATCGCGACGAGCTTTTAGATGCAGTGGGAAGAGCGGAAAATGAAGGGCTTAAAGTCATTATCCAAAGAATAATCCCAGGATTCGATGACCATATGTATACATTTGATTTTCATGTGGATCAAAATGGCAGGATATCACATTGGGCTACCTGCAGAAAGCTGAGACAGTTTCCAATAAACTTCGGTGCTTCGGTATATACTGAGCAAAGGTACGTCCCGGAGCTTGCTGAGCTTGGGATCCCATTTATTGAGAAAATAGGCTACAGAGGCTTTGGAGAAATTGAATTCAAAAAGGATGAAAAGACCGGGAAATTTTACATGATCGAAATAAATACAAGGACCACTACGCTAAACTATTTACTATACAAGGCAGGCATCAACTTTCCATACGTTTGCTACAGAGACATGACCGGAGACCCCCTTCCTGACAAGGCTGTGAAGGAGGATACAGGCTATGTGTTCCAATATCTTTTTGAGGACATTCTGGCTTGCAGGGATTATATGAGAAAAGGACAGCTAACAGCCTGGGAGATACTTAAATCCTTGTTCAGAAAGAAAGCTCCTGCCATATGGAGTCTGGACGATCCCATGCCAGCATTAGGCTATACGGGGACGATAATTGGGAAGACAGTCAAGAGACTGCTTCGTTAGGAGGAATATATGAAGCTCAACATGCTCCTTGAGGGGATAGAAATATTGGAAACCAGGAATGCGCTTGATTCTGATGTCAAGGGTGTCGCCTATCACTCAAAGAGAGTGAAAGAAGGATATATATACGTTGCAATCAAAGGATACAAGACTGACGGTCATCTTTATATCGGTGAAGCATTGGAAAAGGGTGCTGTCGCAGCAGTTGTTGAAGAATTTTCAGACCTTCCCATACATCAGATAAGGGTTGCAAACTCAAGAGTCGCTTTATCAAGGCTTGGTGCGAACCTGTATGGCCATCCATCTAAATTCATAAAAACGGTGGGGGTAACTGCAACAAACGGCAAGACGACCACTACCTTTATTCTGGACAGGATATTCGAGCTGGCTGGGTTCAAATCGGGAGTTATTGGAAGCGTTCTTAACAAGACGGGCGGAAGGATCGAAACTGCAGAGCTTACAACACCGGAAAGCCTTGATCTCCAGGGATTATTCTCGGAAATGCTGGGAAATGGTATCACAAGGGCATCCATGGAGGTATCCTCTTCAGCTCTTGAGCTGTACAGGACCAACGACATCGATTATGACATAGTGTCCTTTGCAAACTTCAGCAGGGAACACATCGATCAGCACGGAAGCTTCGAAAGATACTGGGAGGTCAAATCAAGCCTTATAAGAAATGCAAAGGGATCCGCCATAGCTGTATTGAATGTTGATGATGACAGGATCGCAAGTCTTCGGGAGCAGACAAAAGCCAAGGTGGTTACCTATTCGATTTCCGGAGATAATGGCGACATATTGTGCAAAGGGGTAACATTGATCAAGGGCAGGGCAAATTATCAGGTCATTGTTAAGAAGGATATCGATCTTGGAGAAGTAACAATAAAAAAGGGTGACTTCAACATAAGCCTTGGGATCCCCGGCTACCATTCCGTAGAGAATGCCATGGCTGCAACTGTTATAGCTCT
>DAIPJA010000015.1:0-7824 GCA_036770525.1 Gudongella sp.
ATATTTCGAAAGCATATGGCATAGGTATAACGACAGGAACTACCCCGACCACCTTTTCACCTTCCCAAACCACAACAAGGGAACAGGTGGCGACCATGTTTGGAAGGTCAATTAAAGGTCTATATCCAAGCCTCGATTACTCTCACTCAACAACTCCTGTTTTCAAGGACCAGGCACTAATAGCAAGCTATGCAATAGACCATGTCTTATTTATGAACAAGGAAGGAATAATCAAAGGTTCAGACGGTAATTTTATGCCCAGGCCAATAACAGACGAGCATAAGAAGACCGGCTATGGAACTACCACAAGAGAACAGGCTATTGCAATCTCAGTAAGGATTTTCGGAAACTACTCAGATGCGCCAGCTGACCCACAGGCGGGACTTAGCAGTAAAGAAAAACTTACACTCTCATTTATTGCCGGGGCTCCCACACTTCACACTGAGAAGGAAAAGCTGGATCTAATAGATTTCAGCAATAGAGTCTTCAGGCCGCAATATAAACCAAGCATAACTCTTAACGTAGGCGATACGCTTGATGCAGACGGCAGAGACTTTACTAATGGCCACTACGCGGCCTTTATTGACAGTGAGGGAAGCAGTGTACTTCCGGTACGGATATCACTGACACCGGAAATATTGGCACAGACAAGTAAAATCATATGGGAGGTCTCAAAGGTACCGTTTAATGGTGCACCTACAGGCTTTTTAACAAGGACCCAGCCGGGGATAGTGTTATCAGGATCAATATCTAAAGCTCCTGAAGCATCCTTTAATATTGATTTCAGCAAGATAAATAACAGTATACTGCCGATAATAAAGCCGATCAGGCAGTTTGGCAGTGTCACACAGCTTGCTTCGCTGAATTTCCCTATCCTCCAGCCCCCAGAGATGCAATTGCCAGACCTTAAGCTTCCTGGCTTCGGATTTGATCCCAATGACAAAACCATCAATGGCATGGGAGAAGAGACCGGACCAGTCACCTATTACGTCAGGGCTTATCCTGTAGACAGCCTTGGCAAGAGCATCGGAGATACAGGCTCAGGAATACCTGTACTATATGGTGAGCAGCTTCCGACCAGGCCGCTTATAATTCAATCAGCATTTTTAAGCAATTTCAAGCTAAAGACGCTTCGAAGACCGGGCGATGCCTCATATGGCGGAGAATTTCACAACGATTATACTGACTTTACAGAGGTCTATATTAATCCTAATGAAACAAGATACGGATTCCTTCCTTCAAGCTATCCAGCCTCTACCCAGAAGCTGCTTCTTCAGGTCACCATGGTTCAGCCAACTACTGCCTATGACAACTGGAAGGAACCTGCAGGACTCGTCTATGAGAAGGAGTATCTTCCAGATGATCCGGAATTCAAGGCACTGAAAAATGTGAATCCTGATGGCCTCATGATAGATTTCAAGGACTTTGTGCCAACTGTGGAGCAGCTTGCAGGAGAAAAGATGAAGTACTATGTAAGAGCGGTTGCACTTTCAAAAGGATCGCAGCCGGGAACAGCAGCTGCTTGGTACACAAACAATATCAGCGTCCTTTATGGCGAGGCAGGACAGGTCAAGTTCTATGAGAATATAAAAATCGATCCAAAGATCCCTAAGGTTGTATCGATCAAATACCAACCTGTAAAATGGGAGGAGCCCAACTGGGCAATGCACTATGTCGTAGTCACACAGCCTACCTACAAGGATGTTTTTGGATCATTTATTGCTGATATGGCAGGAGATCCTGACAGACCCTATGAGCCTTATAAGGTGGGTACAAAGATCGACTTCACTCCTCAGCCTGAAGAGAAATCCTGGTGGGAAGAGGCCTGGGATGCTATAACGGAATTTGTAAGCAATGTGGTTGAGCTTGTGAAAAGCGTAGTCAACTGGGTAAGCGCAACCTTCGCCAAGATAAAATCCGGGCTTATCAATGCAGTGCTGTCTGCCCTGGATCTGCCTGAACCATTCAACTCAGCCTTAAAAACAGCCCTGACAGCCCTTGTGGACTATGGACTTGCATCGATTGGAATTCCGCCTTCATTGCCAAATTTTGACCAGCTGGCAGACATGGGAGTCGACTACCTTGCTACGGTTGCAATGCAGCAGGCGGGTATACCGGCCGAGGACTTTATTAAAGAAGGAGTGGAGGATCTGGCTGAGGATCTATCAGACGAGTTCAAGAAATCCGCAGAGAAGAGCGGGCAGCCTAATCCTATGGATTGGAACTTCGTGAAGTTTGATCCGGACTACCTTTACAGACCAGCATATATTCAGATAAAGATCAAAAACACCTACAGTACTCCTACTCCTGCAGGTAGACTATTCTTCAGGGCTGATAAGCAGCTGGATTCAAGCCTAATGGGCAAGGACCAGGCAACGTCATATATCATTGCTGGGACTGGATCAACCTATATTCAAGTATATAAGCCGATATATGGCTTAGAAATACCGCAGCTTGCACCAGGCCAGCAGATAACAATACCATTGATCCTGGAGGAGTATGTCGGTGTACCGTTCTATAGCGGAGGACCAAATATCACGGAAAATGTGTTCCGTCAAATGTACAACAACGTAGGCAAGTTTGACTTCTGGATCAATCTGTCTTATGATCTTCCACCGATACAGGAAGCAATAGATGAAGGCGGATACACAGAGGAAGCCATATACTCATACTCCACCACAGGAACCTACATCACATTCCAGACAGAGCCGTATATAGCAAAATAAAGGCAAAAATTCAAGAGAGCAGGAAGACGAGACCTTCCTGCTTTTTATTTTGCCAAAGTAGAGAAGAGTTCTGGCATCATAAAATCTTTTGAAGTATAATAATCCTAATATGGCAAAGTAATAAAGCGACATAACGGAACATATGCCAATGATTTGAAGGGAGATGAGAGAATGAGGTTAAAAAATAAAACTGCTATTATAACAGGCGCTGCATCCGGCATAGGAAGGACCGCAGCCTTAAGGCTGGCAGCTGAAGGAGCATCCATATATGCACTTGATATCGAAGAATCGGGACTTAGGAGTCTTGTTTCAGAAATTCGCAATAATAAAGGAACAGCGGAATTTATGAATTGCGACGTATCCGATGAAAGCTCAGTGAAGGAAGCAGTTGCAAATGCCCTGAGCTTATTTGGGAAAATCGATATACTCGTAAATGTCGCCGGCATCCAGATCACAAAATTACTCGTAGACACCACCTGGGACGACTACAAAAAAATGATGGACATAAACATGGGTGGGACCTTCCTCACCATGAACATGATACTGCCAATCATGAAGGTGGCGGGGAGCGGTGCAGTAGTTAATGTTGCATCAGAGCTTGCAATAGTCGGTTATCCGGAGCTTGCCGCATATACTGCAACAAAGGGTGCAATGGTAGCCATGTCAAGATCTGCGTCCCTTGAGGCGATAAAATACGGGGTCAGGATCAACTGTGTCTGCCCTGGAGCAACGGATACTCCAATATTCTGGGAGGGAGAGACGGACCCTGTTAAGATGCAGAAAATGCTGGATCAGGTGGCGATAGAAAAGCCTATTGGAAGACTAATAACAACAGATGAGGTCGCCAACGGTATAATATTCCTAGCTTCGGACGAAGCATCCGGAGTAGTGGGAACGTGTCTTGTTATAGATGGCGGCTTTACGGCACAATAATAATCGGAGGGATAATAATGGACAGAGAGATTTTATACGAAGTAAGAGGACCAAAAAATATAACTGAAATGACAGCAGCAGAGCTTTCGGAAAGACTAAAGGAAACCGATATGATAGTCTTCTCCTTTGGGGCCATTGAAAACCATGGGAAACACCTGCCCTTAGGCTGCGATTCATTCCAGGGAAATATTCTTGTTAAAAGAGTTGCAGAGAAATTAGCTGAAAAGGGGATGTCCGCAGTACCCGGATTTGCATTTCCATTTGGTGTCCAGACCAATCAGTTTGAACGAACTGAAAACTTTGGAAACTGTTACGTTAGCCAGAGCACCCTTATACAGATGACAAAAGAAGTGGTCATATCACTTTCGAAGAGTGGGTTCAAAAAATTTATATTCTGTGTAAGTCACGCTGAGAATCTTGCCTCCATGCACGTGGCTGCCAAGGATCTTGCCGAAGAGAATGACCTGATCTGCCTTGTGGTCAACTGGATACCACCTATGAACGACGAGTGGCCGAAATTCCTTGTAAATCCTGAGCATCAGGGGCACGGGGGAGAGGATGAGACCTCCTGCACAATGGTCGCTGTACCTAAGCTTGTAGACCTTAACGACCTTCCGGGCTGGTATCCTCCGGAGTACGAGATGAAGGTAAAGATGGATGGACTGGAGTACTATGGCGGAGCTGTAGGCATATATTCACCCCTTGGTACCGCACAATGCCCAGGTTATGTGGGCAATCCCGCAGATGCAACCATAGAGGCAGGAGAAAAATGCTACGAGCTATATTCAGAATGGATCTCACAGGTAGTCAAGAAATACCTGGGATAAGGAGGATACAATGAAGGAACTGAAAGCAAGAAAGGTAAAGCTAGGACCGTTGACCGTATCCCAGGTCTGCTTTGGAACCGAGCACATCAACCAGACTATACCTGAATATGGTGGAGATATATTGGTAGATGCAGCGATGCTTCACGGGGTGTACTTCTGGGATACAGACAATGCCTATGGAAGTCAGACTCAGGTAGCGGCAGCACTAAGAAAGATAGAAAGAGAAGAAGTGGTAATATGCTCCAAGACCTATGGAAGGACCTGGGAGGAGGCAGAGTTCGATCTTGAAAGAACTCTTACTGAGCTTGACACAAGCTATCTTGATATATATTTACTTCACGAGGTCCCGGCCTGGACCCTTGGGGAAAAGAAAAATGCGCTGAACTACCTTATTAAGGCAAAGGAAGAGGGGAAGGTAAGGACTATAGGTCTTTCCACCCATTCCGCATCCATCATAAGCGAGGCTGCCGATATCCCTGAGATAGAGATAGTCTGCGCACCGTTTAACAGGGAAGGCTCAAGGATCGAGGAAGGCGGTCTCGATGCCATGAAAACAGCTATGAAGAAAGCTCATGACAACGGGAAAGGAGTCTATGGCATTAAGGTTCTTGGAAAAGGCGAGCTTACCTATGACATAATTGGAGCATTGAAGTGGGCAATGAGTCATGATTTCATTGATGTTTACAATCTTGGAGTTTCCAATCTCTCAGAGCTGAGACAAAACCTGTCGGCAGTAAATATGATTGCTGAAGGGAGCGATAGATCAATATGAAGACAACAATAAAAAACGGGCTGGTAATAACTTTCATAAACGAAGGCTATCACTCGATCAAGATGAAGTATGCCGATATTTTAATTGAAGACGGGCGATTCGCTAAAATAAGTGAGTCTCTTCCTGATGAGGGAGAAGTGATCGATGCTGCAGGAAAATGGATACTACCAGGTTTAATTAATGTAGGCTCAAACGTAGCAGCATCTGTGTTGACCCAAGGGTTGATACCTGACTATAAAAGACACAACTGGCAGGGCTCGCTGATATACTCAAGGGTAAACCCAATAATGGATCTGGCTGAAGAACTGCTTATTGAGTATGAGAAATATTCTGTCATGAAGTACGGGATTTTAAGAGCTTTGTCCTCCGGGTCAACGTATATTGTCGATATGAACAGACCATCCTTTGTAAAGGCTGCAAATAAAGCCTCAAAAGAACTGGGAGTAAGGTCGAAAATAATTTCAATGAATACCTCAGGCTTATTTCCAAAGGCTTCTCACGAAGGTCTTCTAAGCTGCGAATATCCAAATGGAGGAGCATTAAGAAGCGACCATGATAGTATTCCAGGGCTATACTCAATAGAGACGACCTCCAATGAACTTTGGGATCAGTTCAAGGGGTTGGAGGATAATGATCCTCTCGTTCTTTATGGAGCTTACAGCAATTACGAAAAGCAGGTAAGCTGGACAAGGTATGGTAAATCACCGATAGCTAAGATAAACGACAGCGGAGCTCTCTTTGATAAAACGGTGCTACTTCAAAGTCTCTTTACAGATTTTTTTGACAGAGAGAGGCTTAGGACAGCTCGTTCCAGTATATCCATATGTCCATCAGATTCCATACACGACGGTATCCATCCCCCAATAGTCGATTTTTTGAAGCAGGATATCAATACATCAATTTGCACCGGAATAACAGGACATTCTATGCTTGAGGAAATGAAGCTTGCCGCTTTTGGTTCGAAGCTTGATGCTGGTTCAGCATCACAGTTCCAGGCATCGGATGCCTTCTATGCAGCTTCAGTTGCAGGGTCAAGGGCTATTGGTGAACCGGATACAGGAAGGATCGATATAGGTTTCCAGGGAGACCTGTTGATAATAGATCCGAAGAGATTTGCACCGACAAATTATCCGTTGATCTCCCTGATTTATGCAGGGGGTTCAAGAGATATTGAGAAAGTAGTAGTTGGAGGTAAGACCGTATTTGATTATGATACTCATAGCGAAGAGATCACAATGCTTGGAATGAAAGTCCAAAAAATCGCTGAAAAAATATGGGCATCTGCGCGGAAAAATATTATATGAAAACCTTTTCTGTGATAATGTGTTATTGCATTAAAATCGATATGGTAGTATAATACTCAACATATAGTCCAAAAAGGAGGTCTTAATCTTGATATTTCAGTACATCAAGAGCCAGCGGAAGTTTGGTTTTCTTAAAGAGAACAAGGCTTCCAAATACACCAGGTGGTCCTCTCTGAACTAAATACTAACAAAAAATCCAGGGAGGAATAAAAAATGAAAAAAGCATTATCCGTATTACTGATATTATTACTTACAGTATCTGCATTGACCGCATGTGCACCTGCGGCAGCACCAGCACCAGCTGCTGAGCCGGCAGAGCCTGCATCAGAAACACCAAATATCGACAGAATCAAGGAAGCTGGAGTACTTATTCTAGGGACAGAATCAACATATCCGCCATTTCAGTTTATAGTTATAGAGGGCGGAAAATCTGTTGGCGTTGGTCTAGACGTTGACCTTGGTAAGCTTATCGCAGATAAAATTGGGGTAGATTTCAAGACGTCCGAGATGGCATTCGACTCGCTAATACCTTCACTGCAGGCCGGCACCATAGACATAGCAGGCTCCATGACTCCTACTGACGAAAGAAAGCTTGTAATCGATTTTTCTGAGCTTTACTACGAATCGACAAACACCTTCATAGTACTAAAAGAAAATGAAGCTGCATTTGGAACCAAGGAAAGCTTCAGCGGAAAGACTATAGGTGCCCAGATGGGTACAGTTCAAAATACGCTGGTTGTTGAGGAGTTCACTGATTCAGAGAACCTTATACTTCCTAAGGTAAGTACGCTTATCCAGGAGCTTAAAACAGGAAATATCGATGCTGTTTGTGTTGAGGCACCGGTTGCTGACTGTTATATTTCTGCAATGCCCGATCAGCTTGCACTGGCAGGATTCTCAGTACCTGATTCAGGTGGTGGAGTAGCTATCACAATGGCAAAGGGAGCAGAGGACCTTGCTACAGTAGTCAATGAAGTCCTTTTGGAAGCTATGGCTGATGGAACGGTCGAAAAGCTATATAACCACAATATTGAGCTGGCAAAAGACCAGATAGTAAACGACTAATAATAGAAAACCAATGCGGACCGATCGATTCCCGGTCCGCTTGTTCTTATTCAATCGAGGGGGACGCAAATGAATCTTAATTTCTCTTTTCTTTCCAAGTATTTCCCGATGTTCATAAACGGTTCCAAAACTACCCTTATACTGTCCCTGACGACTGTAATAATTGGCATGTTCTCTGGAGTCATCCTAGCAGTTAT
>DAIPJA010000015.1:7834-19663 GCA_036770525.1 Gudongella sp.
CTACAGAAAGAAGGGTAAGAATGCACCCTTCGACGCGAAATTTAATCCCGTAAGCTTCGTATCTGCAGCTTATGTTGAGTTTGTGAGAGGGACACCGCTTATGGTACAAATATTTTTTGTTTTCTACGCCCTGCCCCAGATGGGATTCAGGATACCCAACATAAGTGGACTTGGCTTTGACTTTCCAAGATTTGCATCCGGTATAATCGCTTTGGGTCTTAATTCGGCAGCCTACATAGCAGAGATAGTAAGAGCAGGAATACAGGCAGTCGATCCGGGACAAACAGAGGCAGCTTTATCCCTTGGAATGAACAAATGGCAGACTATGAAAAATGTCGTTTTACCTCAGGCCTTCAAAAATATACTGCCGGCTCTTGGGAATGAGTTTGTGACCCTTATCAAAGAATCATCAATAGTAATGGTAATTGGAATAACTGAGCTTATGTTTAACACCTCCCAGGTGTACAGCAGCTCTTACAGATACTTTGAATCACTCATAGTGGCAGCAGTAATTTACTTTATTATGACCTTTACCACATCAAGACTGATTGGCATAATGGAAGGGAGGATGAGAAAAAGTGAAAGCTGATACATCAAAAACTCCCATAATCGAGGTTAAAGATCTGACCATGAGCTTTTCGAAGGAGGACGTGCTGAAAGGCATAAATCTGACCATAGAAAAAGGCGAAGTGGTAGTAATAATAGGGGCGAGCGGTGCGGGAAAATCAACTCTTTTAAGATGTCTGAACAGGCTGGAAACCCCCGCAGGGGGAGACATCCTCTTTCATGGCGAATCTCTCGTAAGCGCAGGACATAATTTGTATAAGCTGAGAGAAAAAATGGGAATGGTTTTTCAACAGTTCAATCTTTTCAACAACAAGAATGTACTGGATAACATAACCCTGGCACCAATGACAGTAAAAAAAATGAGCAGGGAAGAAGCCGAAGCACAAGCTATGAAGCTGCTGGAAAGAGTTGGACTTACCGACAAGGCGAAGGCTTATCCATCCCAGTTATCCGGGGGGCAAGGGCAGAGGATCGCGATCGTAAGGGCATTGGCTATGAATCCTGATGTAATGCTCTTTGATGAGCCCACGTCAGCTCTCGATCCCGAAATGGTAGGGGAGGTCCTCGATGTTATGAAAGTCCTTGCTGAGTCTGGTATGACGATGGTAGTGGTTTCTCATGAAATGGGATTTGCAAAGCAGGTGGCAAATAGAATAATTTTCATGAACGACGGAGTTATTGCAGAGGACGGAACACCTGACGAAATATTCAACAATCCTAAAAATGAAAGATTAAAGGACTTTTTAAGCAAAGTTCTTATATAGAAAAGGACAGGCGATTTGCCTGTCCTGATTATTTATTAAAGTTTTCCTTGATTTCTGAGGCTGTTCAGGAAATACGGCATCTGAACTCTCCACCATGGCCAGTCGTGGTCTACATCGGTACCCCAGAAATCGATCCACGCAGGTACTCCCTTGCTATCCAGGATATCCTTTAACAGCTTGGTATCCCTTATAGTATCCTCTTCCCATTTTCCAAGCCCGGTACAGATAATTATATTTCCATTCCTATATGCCTCAAGGTATTTCGGGTCATTAAGGTTAGCCAAGTAATCCACCGGGGAATTGAAATAAACATCGGGATCAGATAGGTTGATACCTACAAAGAACCTTGCATCATATAACCCGCTGAGCGCTATAACTGAATCAAACACGTCAGGATGCCTGAAATAGAAGTTAGCACTATGATATCCACCCATGCTGCAGCCGGTAGTCATAAAGCCTCCCTGCCAGCCACTGTGAGCCCATATAAAGGGCACGAGTTCGTTGATTATATAAGAGTCGTATGCATTATGCTTCCTCGCCATATCACCAGGCCACATACCTTTATTGAGCCAAGATTCCTGATCAACGCTGTCGGGGGTATAGAACCTGACAACACCCTCCTCAATAAGGCTGCTGCATGCCTCGATCATTCCGAAATCCTCATATTCATAAAAGCTGCCTCCAGATGACGGAAAAACAATAATGGGCTTACCTGCATGCCCGTAGCTTTTAAAAGGCATCATTCTGTTAAGACTCGAGCTGTAAAATTCATGGTATTCAATTCTCATATCTTCCACCTTCCTAATCAGCTCTCAGTAAGCTCAGCCATCATCTCTCTTACTCTTGGCTCATCCTTTACATTTGTCAGGACCACCAGATAATCCCCGGCTCTTATCTCAGTATCACCATGAGGAGTAATATCAATGCCCTCACGCCTTATTGCTATTATAAGCGTACCAAAGGGCATTTCAAGATCTCTAACCTTCTTGCCCTCTATTGCTGCACCAAAATGAACTATGCTTTCAAAGGTAATCATCTTATATGAATCCCTTTCTGACGCCTCAGCCTGCTTAGCCTCCAGCTGCAGCTCAAGAAGTGATTCATATATAGGTGTGCTTTTTAGCAGGTCAGCCGTTACATAAGCAGTTATGGAGACAACAGTAAGAGGCAATAGATGGCTGAAGGATCCCGTCATCTCTATAAGAAGTATTATACCCGTAATAGGTGCTCTTACTATTGCAGTAAAAAATCCTGCCATCGCCAAGGCTACAAAGTTAAAGAACAGCTGCGGGTCAACACCAGCCCCACTAATAGCAACATTACCAACAATACCTCCAAGTAGAGATCCCATTACAAGAAGAGGGAAAAAAATGCCGCCTGGTGCACCGGAACCGAAGCTTACCATTGAGAAAATAAATTTCACAACAAGCACTAAAAATAACCACTGAAGGCTTGATGCCGGTCCTAACTCCTCAATGATATGATCACCACCTCCAAGAACTATCGGGAAGAAAAGCCCAAAAACTCCTGCTGCAAGGAAGGGCAATATAAATTTAAGATTAGTATTGTATTCGGCAATCCTTTTATAAAGCTTCAATGATTTAATGATGACGAAGTTATAAAAGGCTCCTGCCGTACCCACAACTACGCCCAGCACGAAGATAATCCAATACTTCTCAAGAGCGCAGGTGTTATCCAGATCAAAGTGAAAAATCGGGGTCAACCCAAAAAAGAAGCTGGATACTAAATCTGCAGCCACTGCAGATACTATCGTTGCAAGCAGAACTATCGGCGAGAAGTACTTAAAAATCTCCTCAAGTGCAAACATTACACCTGCAAGGGGAGCATTAAACGCAGCGGAAAGACCAGCACTTGCACCGCTTGCTATAAGGATCTTCTTCTCAGTTCTGGTAGATGCGATCTTATTCCCCACACCATGAGCAGTCGCAGCTCCGAGCTGGATGCTTGGACCTTCACGGCCAACCGACAAACCTGCGAATATTGCGATTATACCCCCAGCAAACTTGGCAAGCAGAGTTGAAAGCCATGGGTTCTTGAAATACCCCATAAGTTGGCCCTTTACCTGGGGAATCCCACTGCCGCTGATTAGTGGGTACTTAGTCACGAGCTGTCCCACAAGCCAGCCCAGAAAAGCCAGGACTAAAAATAAGGGGGCAATAAGCAGAGGATTTCTTCCTGCAAAGCTATACATCTTAAGACTGAATTCTCCAGCATATGTAAGGCATATCCTATATAACACAGTTACAAGACCAGCACTGATACCAACTAACAAGCTCTTAGCAATAATTTGGAGCTTTCTGTTATGTGTGTTTACCACCTTATGGTAATTATTCTTTGACATTCTATCAATCTCCTTTAGACCATATAATTTTATCACAAATTTTTCGGATTTTCACAAAACTTTTTCCACTTGGGTATATATAACATGAAGAAACAAGGTAAGTAAAAGATAGGAGGTAGCTTATGGACAGGATACTCGTTCCAATCGACGGCTCCCCAACATCCCGGAAAGCTGCAGATATGGCAATCGATATAGCAAAGAAGTATGGCAGTGAATTGATATTTATGACGGTTGCCAGAAGACCTGAGATAATCGGGACAGGCAGCAGCGGATATGGTGGTGTCTACAACCTGGATATGCTGACAGACGAGCTTCAAAAGCATCAGACAAAGATACTGGATGAATTTATTGAAAGACTTGATTTGACTGGATTAAAAGCAGAAAAGAAAATAGCAGTGGGAACTCCCGCAGAAGAAATAGCAGATGCTGCAGACGAGCTGGGAGCAGACCTGATCGTAATCGGCAGGAGGGGCTATTCAAGGATAAAAAGATTCTTTGTTGGTTCGGTTTCTCAAAGAGTCATATCCGAAGCACATTGCCCAGTACTTGTCGTCAATGACGATGCTGCAGAATAAAATTTTCCCGGGGAAACCCGGGTTTTTCTTTTTGTTGTATCAATTCGAAGATCCGATTGGATTTGTAAGTATTGTCTAAGGGTCCATAAACTGATAAACTAATAACATAAGAACGGGAGGGATGTAGGATGGATATAAAAAGATTTGGAAGCAACGGAAGATACTCCAGTGCTGTAGTACATAATAATGTGTTATATCTGTGTGGACAGACCTGTGATGAGGAGATCATCGATGTTAAATTCCAGACCCAAGTCGTACTGAAGCAGATCGATGAGCTGCTTAAAAGCCATGGCTCAGATAAGGAGCACATATTGTCAGCTACGATATACCTCAAAAACATTAAGGATTACGATGCAATGAACCAGATTTGGGATGCATGGGTAGCAGAGGGACATGAGCCTGCAAGAGCATGTGTAGAAGCAAAGCTGGCAGATGAATCCATTCTTGTCGAGATATCTATAATAGCAGCAGTCAAGTAAAAGGCCTTCGAGGCCTTTTTTTAATGGTATTTTGCATATTTGTTCAAAGCGGTGGTAGAATAATGTTATAACCAAGCCAGAGGTGTTTTACATGCGAGAGATCGACAACTTGGTAGTACAAGTAAAGGATGATGAAACAGCCCTTGAGGATTTCATAAAATCTCAGGAAGGATTCATTATCAAAGCAGCTTCAAGAACCTCAAAGCACTATATTACAAAGAGCGACGACGAATGGTCGATTGCTCTGTCTGCTTTTGTGGAGGCTGTTGAAAAGTACGACCTCGAGAAGGGAAGCTTTATGGCCTTTGCAGAGCTGTTGATTAGACGCAGGCTTATAGACTGGTTCAGGATAAATGGCCGGAACAATGAAGAGATCCATGTTGAAGATATAGAAAATGAGCCGGACACTTCAAGAGAAACAGAGGAGATAAAGCTTGAGATACTATCACTTGAAGAGGATCTTAGACTGTACGGAATATCATTCATGGATCTGGCAGATGCATCTCCAAAGGCACAAAAAACAAGGGATGCTTGCCGGAAGGCGATAAACTGGATCATTGAAAATCCTTTGATTATAAGTCAAATGAAGGAAAACAAACAACTGCCAATAAAAATTATTGAAAATAATTCAGGGGTACCCCGAAAAATTCTTGAAAGACATCGTAAATATATAATAGCAGTGGTAGAAATACTGGCCGGAGATTATCCGTGGCTAAATGAATATGTAAGGCAGGAGGGGAGGTAGTTATGAAAGCGGTAATACTTGAAGTAAAAAACGGCTATGCAGCAGCACTAAAAGACGATGGTACAGTAGTTAAGATAAAGGACGAAAACTATAAAGTAGGAGATGTTATCAGAATGAAGGAGAAGAAACCATTATTCAACAAGAAGTGGGGTACACTGGTTGCAGCTCTATTGATATTTGCAATGGTTGGAACCAGCACTTATGTAAATGCTGCACCAAGCTTTGATGTTTGGGTCGAAGATGGTAGTGATGGTTACGAGATACTTTTCCAAGTTAATAGGTTCAATAAAGTAATTTCGGTAGTTCCAGGGGAGAAAGTTGATGATTATATTGACGTTGACATATATGAAAAGCTCGAGGATATGGATTTAGAAGGGCTTGACATTGAGGAGGCTATATTAAGAGTTGTAGATGAAATTGATTTTGATGAGGAATACTATGTAACAGCTACAGCGATGAATAATGGTGACCCTGAGAAGCTAGCTCAAAAAATTAGAGAGCGTATCGCTGAAGAGGAAGGTCTAGGTAATCTAGATAGAGAAAGAATCGTGAAAAATGTTGAATCTGTGGGCAACGATCTTGTTCAAGAAGCCAAAAGCGAAAAAGTAAACATTTCTCCAGGGAAGCTTAACATTGTCAACAAGCTTGTAGAAGCTGAAGAAGATATCGATTTTGAATTTGAATATGATGATGCTGAAGATCTTAGAGAAGAGCTGATCGAAATTGCTCAAAAAGATCCTAAAGATCTTATGAAAATATTCTCCGAATCCAAAGGCAATAAGAATGGTGTTAAGTTCCAGGAAGAACTGGACGATGAAGATTTCGATGACGAGGACCTTAACAAAGACGGTAAGGTAAATGGGAAAGATACTGCTCCAGGACAAAATGAGCTAAAACCTGATGATGACCCGGATGACAGTCTCAAGCCAGAAAAAGAGAAATCCAATAATGGCAACGATAAAGGTAATGGCAACAACTAACAGCCAACAGTAAAACCCTAATATATGCATCACCATCAGAACAAAGCCCCGCTTTCCTTGTGTCGGGGCTATGTTTATGCCCAAAAACATTGTTGAAGCACCCCAAGCCTGATATAATAAACCATAGAAAATAACCAGCAAGCAGGAGGAGCTTCTGTGGAAATTCAGCTTACCGATTTATTCAAGGACTATATGAAGAGAAAGAACAAGACAGAAATAATCCTTGATCTACCTATGAGGAAATTCTGTTGAGCAGGTCCACATCTCCCGTTGGTCAAACTGGGAAAACCAAAGCAGGAAGGTTACAAGGAAGTGGACACACAAGGGTCTAGGATATTTATCAATGAGCAGGTTAAGTATTCACGCCATGTCCTAACCATAAGCGTCAGGAAATTTCTTTTTACAGAAGAACTTTACTGCTTTGATCCGGATACAGTATGCGTATGTGGTGGCAATGTTAAGAATAAGTAGTAAAATTGACAAAATGGCTATTTTAAGCTAAAGTAATGAGTAGAATTAATCAAACCAGATCAGGGGGAAACTAGATGGCAGCAAGGAATGATAACAACAAAACGCTGAGCTTTGCAGCAGCAATATCCTATTTACTTATGGTAATGGCAAATTATTTGGCAAACGCTCTTCCTCTAAACGGACTTTTCACAGCAGATATAACAGATAAGCTCTATCCAAACCTGTTCACACCAGCAGGATGGACTTTCTCTATCTGGGGATTCATTTATTTCATACTATTAGTATATGTATTATATAGCCTCAACATAATAAAGGCCTTAGATCCTCTAAGCGACCCACAGATACTCGATGAAACAGCAGTGCTGTTCGTCATTTCATCAGTATTAAATATTGCTTGGCTGTTCGCATGGCATTACGACCTGATGGTTCTTTCAGAGATATTTATGGTTGGACTTTGGGTAGTTTTATTCATGATAGTCAAGAAAATAAGAAAAAGAAAGCTGAAAAGGCTTCAGTATCTGTATTTGAAGTTCCCGTTCAGCATTTATTTCGGATGGATTACAGTAGCACTTGTAGCGAACACAGTAGTAATGCTTGTAAGCCTTGACTTTGGGTTCTTTGGGCTACCTGAGGTGCAGTGGGTTAGATATGCGATAATTATCGGAGCAATATTTGCCGTCATTATAGCCTACATGAACAAAGATCTTGCATACAGCTTTGTTCCAATATGGGGTTATATGGGAATTCTTATGAACCATGCACTTCCCTCGGGCCACAATAATCAGTACGAAACAATAATAGTAACACTGGCTCAAGCTATAGTAGGACTCTTCCTGGTATCTATGCTAATACTAGGGCAGAAAAAATTCCAGGCAGGAATTGTCAGAAGGAGAAGGCTGACATAATGAGTCAGGCGTTAATCGATAAGCGTTAGTACGGGCGACCACTGGTCGCCCTTTCTGTTACCCGTCCATACTTTCTCTTGTGGATTCCCCTTATTTATGACCGCAGGGATCTAAGCCTTTAATGTAACAAAAACCGAGATCCTTCACATTAGTTCAGGATGACAGCTAATTTTTTTGTCATCGTGAGAGTAAGCGAAGGTTTTTATATATTTTCAAGATTATACAAAATAAATACATTAAAATGAGAATAAATCACACTAAAATATTGAAATAATGAATAGATTGGGTATAATGAAATCAAAGGAGGTATGATTTATGCTCTTGCAATTTAGTTTTTCAAATTTCAAATCATTCAAATTTGAAGTATCCTTGGACATAACAGCTAGCAAGGTAACAGAGTATAGTGATCATATTGTTGAGCTTGGAGAAGAAAAAATCTTACCAGTTGCTGCTATATATGGTGCAAATGCAAGTGGAAAAACCAATGTTTTTGAAGCGTTTAACTTCATGGTTTACTACATCATGCACTCAATTTCATTTGGTGCTAAATTGGATCCTTCACCAACTAATGAAGAACTCATAAGACCAATGCCATATCTATTTGATAACGAATCCAGCTCTAAACCTTCAACTTTTGAAATTTACTTTATTCTTCCTGATGATACTAATGAAAGAACCTATAATTACGGGTTCAGCATAGATAAATCAGGTGTTGTAGAAGAATGGTTAAATTCAAAAGCAAAAACATCCAAAGAATCTAGACGAATTTTTTATAGGACCAGGTCAGAACTTGATGTAAAAGGTATACCACAAAAACTTGTTAAAAATATTAAGGTTTCTTTGAATGAAGAAACATTGGTCCTATCTCTTGGAGCATTATTGAAGGTTGATATACTAGAAGATATAGTGCACTGGTTTAGCTCGATTCAATTTGGAGACTATGGTAGGCCGCAAAATAATCTGATTCTTTCAAGTATACTGCCTCAAGGATTTGATTCTGATGAAAATATAAGGAAAGATGTCATCGAATACTTGAGTAGCTTTGATAAGTCTATTGTAGGGTTTAAAGTTGAACCTATAATAGGTGATGACGGTAAAGGTTCAGGAAGTTTCATGGTGTATTCATACCATAGAAAGAAAGACTCAAATGAACACGTTCAGATACCCCTGTCAGAAGAATCCGCAGGTACACTAAAAATGTTATCTCTATATACGCAACTAAGAGAGGTAATGAATACTGGAGGAGTATACGTAATAGATGAGCTTAACTCAAGGTTGCATCCGTTGCTTTCAAGAAATTTCATTCTTACTTTCCTTGATAAGTCAAAGAATAAAAAGAACGCACAGCTTATATTTACAACACACGATACTTGGTTACTTGAAAGCCCATTACTGAGGAGAGATGAAATATGGTTTACTGAAAAAGATTCAGAGGGAGTATCAAGCCTCTATTCTCTTTCAGATTTCAGGGATCCCGATGGAACTAGCATAAGGAAAGATGAAAGCTTCGAGAAGAATTATTTACTCGGAAAGTATGGTGCCATTCCTGATCTTGGGAATATCTATGTCATGGAGGATTGATAATGACAGCTAATCAAAGAACAGGCAAAAGAAAGAAAAGATACCAGAAGTTAGGTTCTTTGCAATATCGTCAGAATTATTATTTGATAGTGACAGACACTGAAAAAACTGAGAAAAACTATATAGAAGGGCTGAAAAGTTCTTTACCTTTAGAAGTTAGAGACAAGATAGTAGTAAGGTATGTAAATGAGAAAACCAATAATATGGTCGATAAATGCTTAGAAGTTCAGAGAATGGATGCTCAATATAGAGATGCGTGGATAATCTTCGACAAAGATGAAGTCGATAATTTTGATCAAATCATCACAAGCGCTGAGAGAAAAGGAATTAGTGTAGCTTGGTCAAATCCTTGCATAGAAATATGGTTCCTAGCATATTTTGGCAGGATGCCTATTACTACTGGTTCTGTTCAGTGTTGTAATAAATTAGAAGACTTATACATGAAGAAAACAGGTAGAGCATATAATAAATCTGATCCAAATATTTATCATATGCTCAACCAATATGGTGATGAAACAAAAGCTATTCAAATAGCTGAAAGTAAGTATAAAGAGTTTGTTAAAGAGTTTGGGTCAATACCATCAAGAATGAATCCTTCTTCAACATTATTTATTCTAGTTCGTGAGCTAAAAAAGAAGTAATTAATAGATCTCATCCGTTAATTTGACAAAACCAGGATCCTTCACTAACTCTCAGGATGACAAAAAAATCAGCTGTCATCCTGAGAGTTAGTGAAGGATCTATTATTTCGGGCAGACAGGGTCGTCTGCCCCTACTATCGGGTATTACAATGTCGCAATATATTGATACATCTAAATTAATAGATACATCTAAATCTATATGGGTATAAACAAACCGCACGGTAAAATAACCACAACCTAAAGGGAGTGATTCGATGAGCGATCTATTTGATCTTAAAGGCAAGGTAGCATTGGTAACGGGAGCATCATCAGGGCTGGGAGTACAATTTGCAACAGCATTGGCAAGGCAGGGGGCAGATGTAGCTCTTTTAGCAAGAAGAGTCGAGAAATTGAATGAAGTAAAGGAAGACATTGAAAAACTAGGCGTTAAGGCACTTGCAATTCAATGCGACGTGACAGACAACGCTCAGATAAAGGAAGCAGTTGCTAAGGTCAAAGAGCATTTCGGCAAGATAGACATTCTTGTAAACAACGCTGGAATAGGGATAGTCGAGCCTGCAGAGTCTCAATCAGACGAAACCTGGAACAAGACGATAGACATAAACCTGAATGCAGTTTACTTCACAGCAAGAGAAGTAGGAAAACTGATGGTAGAACAGAAATATGGCAAGATCATAAACATTGGCTCGATCCACAGTGTGGTAGCTATGACAGGACTTCCAATATCAGCCTACGCTGCTTCTAAAGGTGCAGTAATGCAGCTAAGCCGAGCTCTGGCAAATGAGTGGGCTAAGTATAACATTACAGTAAACACAATAGGACCAGCATATTTTGAAAGCGAAATGACTGCAGGAGTTGTTGGAGACGAAGGCTTTGCGCAGGTAGTAAAGACCTACTGTCCAATGGGTAGGATAGGCAAAAGAGGAGAGCTTGATGGAGCGATAGTATATTTCGCTTCCGATGCATCAAGCTACACAACCGGACAATACCTTGCAGTTGATGGCGGCTGGACAGCGATTTAAAGATAGCTAAGAGATAAGGACGAAGAGCTAAGAAGTAGGGGCGACCATTGGTCGCCCTTTCTGTTATCCAGGTAATACCCATAATGGTCATCCCGACCGAAGTGGAGGGATCCCCGTTTTTTGATTTTTTTTATCTTTTGCTATCTACTACCTACTACCTACTATCTACTATCCCCTTTCCCCTTTCCACTTATTCACTGAAAATATCACACACAAACTTCGAATCCTTAACCTCACAGCGAACGCTCAGTATCTCATTTTCAAGCAATTTCCTCGCCTTGACCCTGCTTTCCTCCGTACCATCGACCCTGTACATATTCGTAATGACCTTCTTTACCGTAGTCGGCTTGTCAGAAAGAATAACTATCCTGTCTCCAAGCTCAACAGCTTCATCAAGGTCGTGAGTGACGAGGACACAGGTCCTCATCTCACAGGCGATAAGCTCCTTAAGAAAGTCCATGGAAGCTTTTTTATTTGCAATATCAAGTGAACGGAAGGGCTCATCCATTAGAAGGATAGCAGACGGGTAGACAAAGGCCCTAAGCATGCCAATACGCTGCTTCATACCCCCTGAAAGCTTTTTAGGGTAATAGTTTATGTATTCCTTAAGCCCAACCTGCTCCAGATATCTGTTGACAGTCCTGTCTATCTTTTCCCGATCCATCTTACCCTTAAGCACAAAGCGGATATTATCACCCACAGTTCTCCATGGTATAAGCCTATCCTCCTGGAACACG
>DAIPJA010000204.1:0-3452 GCA_036770525.1 Gudongella sp.
GGGTCATTTAACAGTCTTTTTTCAAGCTCCAAAGAGGCTTTTTCCTTAGCCTGGATTGATCTCTGAAGCTCATTTCGTTTGTTGTTTAGCTGCACAAGTGACTCATCAAGCTTTATTTTTTCTGCCTCAAGGGCTTCCTTCTCACCTTGCAGTCTGTCCAAAAGCCTTCCCGTACCTCTCGAGATATCTCTGATTCCATTTATCCTGTCTATCAATGTTCCGACACTGTCGGAGCTTAATATCAGCTGAAGATAAGAGACTGGTCCTCTTTTCTGGTAATTTTTAAGGATCATTTCCATAACAGATAATCCTTCATCATAATCCCCTTGCTTGATCCTTATGTTCTCATCAAGGCTTTGTATAGTTGCATCTAAAGTCTGGATCTCTTCCCCGAGCCTAAGCTCCTGACGCAGAAGCTCATTTACCTCCTGCGACAGCAAGAACAAGGCATCGAGAATTTCCTTCTCCTCACCCTGAAGTTTTCTAAGGTCGTATTCAGCCTCAGAGGTCAGAGAGAGTGTGGATGCAAAGCCTGTGTATGAAAGTGAAAGAATGAGCATACCTACTATAAAATATAAAAGCAAACTATATTGCTTCATTTGAATCACCTCATAGTATGTTTATACCCTTAGAATGGTACCGGTGTCAATATTGCAAGGCATAGAAATGCCCGGGAAGACCCGGGCATAAACCTTTACTCAAGTGTGTGTATGAAAAGTCCGCTTCTAAGCTTTGGCTCAAACCAGGTTGATTTAGGAGGCATAACTTCACCAGCATCCGCTATTGCCATAAGATCAGATATGCTCGTCGGGTACATGGAAAATGCCACTCTCATACCACCTTCGTCGACCCTGTCCTCAAGCTCTGCCAAACCTCTGATTCCCCCTACAAAATCGATCCTGTTGTCAACCCTAGGATCCTGGATTCCCAAAAGGGGAGTAAGGACATTTTTTTGAAGTATGGAAACATCCAGTCTGTCGACAGGAGAATCCTCGTCGAAGGTTCCATCCTTGGCCTTGAGTTTATACCATTTGTCGTCGAGATACATTCCAAAGGTGTGTTTTTCTGCAGGCTTGAACTGACCCTCGCCTTCAAATTCCTTTACCTCGAAGCTTTGCTTCAAAAGCTCGATGAATTCAGCCGTGGAGTACTCATTAAGATCCCTTACGACTCTATTGTAGTCCATTATATAGAGGTCCTCATCCGGAAACAGGACTGCCAGGAAGTAATTGAATTCCTCGGTACCATCGAATTCGGGAAGCTGTTCCCTTCTTTTTAGTCCTACCTTGACTGCAGAAGCAGCCCTGTGGTGACCATCAGCAATATAGAGGTAGTCAACTCCGCTGAATTTTGCCACGAGCTCATCTACGATACCTCTGTCATCTATATGCCACACTGTGTGAGTGATCCCATCATCGGAAATAAAGTCATAAATGGGGTCCTTATTTTCCATCCAGCTATTGATCAGCTGGGATATGTCTTCCCGCTTCCTATAGGTCAAAAAAATCGGACCTGTATTGGCGTTAGTATAATCTACATGATTTATTCTGTCCAGCTCCTTGTCAGCCCTTGTGAATTCATGTTTTTTGATTATATTGTTTAGATAATCGTCAATTGATGTAGTTCCAACCAACCCTACCTGAATCCTGCCATTCATGATCTGCTTGTAGATATACAGGCTGTCCTGCGGATCATTAATAAAGATCTTATCATTGATCATGCCATAAAGGTTATCTCTGGCTTTTTCATAAACTTGTACATCATGGATGCCAACTGAAGGATCAAGATCGATCTCAGCCTTGTCGACATGGAGGAAGGAGTAGGGGTTTCCTGCAACCATCTGTCTGGCCTCATCGCTGTTCATTACGTCATATGGCAGAGCAGCTACCTTGCTGGCCAGCTCAGGAGCCGGCCTGTATGCCTTAAAGGGTTTCAATACAGCCATTTACATACCTCCTTAGAAACTGGTCTTTATTATCTCTACTATCTCTCCGCCGATCCTTTCCTGTGCCTCTGCTGTTGAGCCTCCGATATGTGGTGTTGAGGACACCCTTGGATGATTTATCAAATCCAGATTTTTAGTTGGCTCCTCGACGAATACGTCTATCCCGGCACCTGCAAGATCACCCGACTCCAAGGCCTTTAGAAGAGCCTCCTCGTCAACAATGCCGCCTCTGGCACAATTTATAATGTAAGCAGTATTTTTCATCAACTTAAGCTCATCCATGCCGATCAAGGCTTTACCTCCCTCAAGTGAAGGAGTATGGATCGATACGAAATCTGATTGTCTTAGCAGCTCATCAAGTTTTGAGTAACCGTATTCAGGGAAATCCTCCCTGGGACCTCGCCTGTTTGTATACAGCACCTTCATACCCAATGCGGTTGCCTTCTTGGCTAATTCAATAGAGATCCTGCCAAAGCCTACAAGCCCAAGTGTTTTTCCTGCAAGCTCGATCCCCGTATAATTCTTTTTATTCCATTTTCCCTCTCTCATAGTGACATTGGATATGCCAACAAACCTTGCGAGAGAGAACATATGTGCAAGGGCAAGCTCTGCTACGGAAGCACTGCTGGAATTAGGGGTGTTTCTCACCTTTATTCCTTTAGCCTCGGCATAGTCTACATCTATATTGTCAACTCCAACTCCGGCTCGGATTATCATCTTAAGTCTTCCGGCATCAGCTGCTGCATCTATGATAGGAGCTTTGACCTTGGTGGCGGATCTTACCACTACAACATCATAATCAGCGAGGGCTTTTTTAAGCTCCTCAGGTTCAAAATACTGTTCTGTGACTTCATGACCCATCAATTCAAGCTCATCTCGTGCAGACTTGTCTATTCCGTCAGTTGCAAGTATCCTTAGCATATTTCATATCACTCCAATCCAAGTATATCGTTGATATTATCTAAAAGCTCCTTGACCTCTTCAACGGAATAGTCAGCCATATGTGCTATCCTGAAGGTAACATCCTTCAAATCTCCATAGCCATTGGAAATCATAAAGCCTCTTTCTCCCAGCTTCTTATTAAGATCACTTACGCTTATTCCCTTGGTGTTCGTTATGGTAGTGAGAGTCTGTGACAGATAATTCTCATCCTTGACGAACAGTTCAAAATGCTTCTTAGCCCAGTTCCTTACAAGTTCTGCCATCTCATGGTGCCTTGAATAGCGATTCTCAAGACCCTCCTCAAGTATCCTGTCCAGCTGGTAGTCCATTGCAAACATATGTGACAGGGATGGAGTGGAAGGATATTGATAATCCTTCTTCTTGATGGTGTCATAAAGATCCACTATATCAAGATACAAGCCCCTGAATTCAACCTGTCTGCCAGCCTCAATAGCTCTTTCTGAAACAGAGCATATGCTCATCCCGGCTGGAAGGCCCAGTGCCTTCTGTGTGGAGGTTATACAGACATCTATTCCCCATGCATCAGTATCTATAAGAACTCCGG
>DAIPJA010000205.1:0-3451 GCA_036770525.1 Gudongella sp.
TGATAACCTTTATCTTCTCAGCACCAGCTGATGTAAGGATTACGTCGAACTCAGTCTTCTCTTCTTCTACAGGAGCTGCTGCGCCTGCAACAGGAGCTGCTGCTACTGCCATAGGAGCTGATGCGCTTACTCCGAATTCTTCTTCAAGAGCCTTTACTAACTCTGAAAGCTCTAATACTGTAAGGTTCTTAACTTCTTCAATAAGATTTAATACTTTTTCACTTGCCATTTTATTTATCCCTCCGATTTTTATTATGCTTACGCACTCTTTTTCTCTGCTATTGCGTTAAGAGCAATAGCCAAGCCTCTGATCGTTCCTTGAAGAACATTTGCGAATCCCTGGATCGGTGCATTGAAGCCGCCCAGTACCTGTGCAATAAGAACTTCTCTTGGTGGAAGCTCTGCCAGGTTCTTTACTCCCTCAGCATTGATTACCTTGCCATCTACGATACCAGCCTTGATTTCCAGCTTGTCATTTGTCTTAGCAAATTCTGTTGAAATCTTTGCCGCTGAAACCGGGTCATTGATCCCGAAGGCAACTGCCGACGGTCCTTTAAGAAATTCATTGAATTCCTCTAATCCCAGCTCCTTGAATGCAAATCTCATCATTGTGTTTTTGTAAACCTTGTAGTCAACTCCTGCATCTCTGTATCTTTTTCTGAGTTCAGTCAGCTGAGCTACGTTAAGGCCTCTGTAATCGACCAACACCATTGATTGAGATGAACTGATCTTTTCTTTGATTTCCTCAACTATTTGAGCTTTCGCTTGAAGGGTTTGTTCCTTCACTATTGTTCACCTCCTGATTTCTTCTCCTAATAAACAAGGGTCTCACACGCAGACACGTAGAGACCCAAATAATCATATTTGTATTATCTCACCTCGGCAGGATATTGAGCCATGGGCACCTGCTGTCTGCGGTTCCTTATTTAATTGACTTTTGAATTATACCAGATGTATTCTACCGTGTCAACTACTCAGTGAGTTTTCCTGGATTGATTTTTACTCCAGGACCCATAGTGCTGGCAACTGTTACGGTTCTAAGGTATTTACCCTTTGCTGCTGCAGGCTTAGCCTTTATCAATGCCTCTACGATAGCCTGGAAGTTTTCTCTAAGCTTATCGGTTCCGAAGGATACCTTTCCTATTGGAACGTGAACGATACTTGCCTTGTCAACTCTGTATTCTACCTTACCGGCTTTGATCTCATTAACAGCCTTTTCAATATCGAAGGTTACTGTTCCTGATTTTGGGTTTGGCATAAGGCCTTTTGGTCCAAGGACTCTACCTATTCTACCAACAACACCCATCATGTCCGGAGTAGCAACTACTACATCGAAATCCAACCATCCCTCATTTTGGATCCTTGCAACCATTTCGTCTCCACCGACGAAGTCAGCGCCCGCATCCTCAGCTTCCTTTACCTTCTCGCCCTTGGCGATAACAAGTACTTTTCTGGTCTTTCCAGTACCATGCGGAAGGACTACTGCTCCTCTTACCTGCTGATCAGCATGTCTTGGGTCTACTCCAAGTCTTACTGATAATTCTATAGTTTCATCAAATTTGGCTTTGGCTGTTTGCTGAACAAGCTCCAATGCCTCTAGTGTGTCATAGAGCTTTGTTCTATCAACAAGCTTCATGCTCTCCTGATAGTTTTTTCCTCTCTTTGGCATAACTTAAAACCTCCTCGTGGTATTAGCGATCAAATCTCCCACATAATTATTGTTCTACTTCTACTCCCATGCTCCTAGCTGTTCCTGCTACCATGCTCATCGCTGCCTCTACTGATCCAGCGTTAAGGTCAGGCATCTTTGTCTCAGCTATTTGTCTTACCTGAGCTTGGGTCAACTTAGCTACCTTTTTCTTGTTAGGCTCCTTTGAACCTGACTCGATTCCGACAGCCTTCTTAATAAGAACCGGTACCGGCGGCGTCTTCGTTATAAAAGTAAAGGATCTGTCCTGATATACTGTCAGTACAACCGGAATGATCATGCCTACCTGGTCTGCTGTCCTAGCGTTGAACTCCTTAGTAAACTGCATTATGTTTACACCATGGGGTCCCAATGCTGTACCTACAGGTGGGGCTGGTGTTGCCTTGCCTGCCGGGATTTGCAATTTTACTAGAGCTATGACTTTTTTTGCCATAATTCCACCTCCTCATTTCATTGTGGTTTAGCGGGAAAATCCCTCCCACTGCACTTCCTATTTATAAAGCAATATTGCTTATAAACCGATTACATTTTTTCTATCTGATCAAATTCAAGCTCCACCAATGTCTCTCTCCCGAACATGGAAACATAGACCTTAGCCTTACGCTTCTCCATGCTGATGGTGTCGATGGTTCCGATAAAGTTTTCGAAAGGACCAGTGATAACCTTCACAACATCCTTGGACTTGAAGTCGACCAAAGGCATTACTACCTTTTCCTGAACTCCCAGTGCTCTTACTTCTGAATCGGATAGAGGTACGGGCTTTGACGAAGGTCCGACAAATCCGGTCACTCCCCTGGTGTTCCTTACCAGATACCAGGATTCGTCATTTATTATCATTTTGACGAGAACATAGCCCGGGAACATTTTTCTTTCCTTCAGCTTCTTCTTCCCAGACTTGGTTTCTATATACTCCTCCGTAGGCACCGCCACTTCGAATATATCATCCCTCATCCCTCTGTTTTCCACCATTTTTTCAAGGTTGGCCTTTACTTTGTTTTCATGACCAGAATAAGTGTGGACTACATACCATTTTGCCTGTTTGGCTCTTTCTTCCCTACTTAATTCTTTGTCCGTCATAATGCATAGGACCTATTAAGGCCCTTCCCTCCCTTGTATTTAAGAAATAATAAGTGATAAAATACCGCCTATTCCAATATCCAGAACATACACTACCAGCGCCGTAAGAACACTGATGAATAAAACTACACTAGTGTAGTTGATCAGTTCCTTTTTATTAGGCCAAAGTACTTTCTTAAGTTCTCCCCTGACCCCTCTGAAGTAAGTGGCTATTTTATCCTTGGATTTAACAGTTTCAGCTCCTGCTGCCATTGTTTCACATCCTTACTTTGAGTTATTATTTTGTTTCCTTGTGAGCAGTGTGTGTCTTGCAGAACTTGCAGTATTTTTTAAGCTCAATTCTTTCAGTCGTATTTTTCTTGTTTTTCTTAGTGATGTAATTTCTTTGCTTGCACTCAGTGCACGCCAATGTGACTCTGTCTCTCATTTATCACACCTCCTACCCTTTCCCGATTCCGAAATTCTATGTCAATAAAAGTATCAGGGCACAATATCCCATTATTTTAAGACTACTAATATAACCTATCATAAATAAAAAATGCTGTCAATAAATTTATTGACCCGTTTGAGCCTGCAGGAATCATTAAAAAGACCAGGTCAAAAGACCCAGTCTTTTATAAATTATTCGTAAACCTTAGTTACAACGCCTGCTCCTACTGTTCTTCC
>DAIPJA010000206.1:0-3444 GCA_036770525.1 Gudongella sp.
ACTCTCGACACGATATATTTTCTTAACGGGAAGGAGGGAGAGACTGATGAAGAAAATTTGGAATAATACTCTTGATGAAGGCTTGATCCATCTCCAGTTGGAAAATGGTATCAATTTGTACTACTACCCCAAAAAGGGCTTCACAAAGAAGTATGCAATTTTCTCAACCAGCTTCGGCTCCAATCATACCAGCTTTATTGATAACTCAAATGGTAAGATAATAAAGCTTCCTAATGGGACTGCACATTTCCTGGAGCATAAGCTCTTTGAGGATCCGGATAGGAATATATTTGAAAGGTTTGCAAAATATGGCGCTGACGTCAATGCGTACACAAACTTCGACCAAACCTCCTACCTATTCAGTACCTCTGATAATTTTTATGACAGCCTGTCTCTGCTGGTTGAATTTGTCCAAAACCCATACCTGACCGATGAGAACATCGAGAAGGAGAAGGGGATAATCGGTCAGGAAATACAGATGTACAGGGACAACCCCAGGTGGAGGGTATATTTCAATTGCTTGAGCGCCATGTATCACAACCATCCCGTCAAGGATGATATAGCGGGAACTATCGACAGTATCAGTGAAATATTCAAGGAGGACCTGCTTCTTGCTTATAACAGGTTCTACCATCCGTCGAATATGGTGCTCTTTGTTGTTGGTGATCTGGAACTGGATAGAATTGCTGAGGCGGTCAATAAAGCATCTAGAGGTTTTCCTGCTGATACAGTAATACCTGTCAAATACTATCCTGAGGAGCCCTCGATTGTTCGTAAGAATTTCATTGAGGACTACATGTCAACGTCAAAGCCTTTATTTTATATTGGCTATAAAGATACAGACCCAGGGAAGTCAGGGAAGGCCTTAGTCAAAAAAGACATAGTAACAAACATGCTACTGGATGTTTTGTTGTCTGAGAGCTCGGAGTTTTATCAGGATGTTTACTCACAAGGCCTAATAGACTCAAGCTTTGGAGCTTATTATTCAGGAAAATCGGATTACGGCCAGTCGATGATCATAGGACAAAGTGATGACCCTAAAAGGGTATACCAGCTGGTGATTGAACTCATGAGCAATAAAATGTCCCTGCTAAGTGAAGATGCGTTTCTTCGTGTAAAGAAAAAGGAAATGGGCAGATTCCTGATGGGCCTAAACTCAGTTGAGTTTATAGCAAACAATTTGACTGACCTTTATTTCCAGGGATTCTATCTCATGGATTATCTCGACCTTCTCTCCGAAACCACCTTTGAGGATCTTTTGGAAAGGTTTGAGAGACATTTTTCCAGCGGAGAAAGCGTTCTGTCTGTAATATGGCCAGAAGGTATGGTAAAATAAGAGCAGCAAATTGAAAGGTGGTCATAATGTGTTGGCAGTTGCATTCAGCATTTTCGGATTGGAGATCAGATGGTATGGTTTATTGATAGCATCAGCTGTACTGATAGGAACAGTACTCGCCTTGAAGGAGGCAAAGAGAAAGGGAGTCAAGGAAGAGACCCTGATAGACATGCTTCTTTTCGCAGTGCCTGCAGCCATAATAGGTGCAAGAGCCTACTACGTAATATTCATGTGGGACTATTACAGCAAGAATCCATCTCAGATATTGAATATAAGAGGAGGAGGCCTTGCGATCCATGGAGTTATTATCGCAGGAGCACTGGTCGCAATAATATTTGCAAAGGTCCGGAAGGAGAACTTCTGGAGACTTGCCGATATTGTAGCACCAAGCTTGATACTGGGACAGGCAATAGGAAGATGGGGCAATTTTGCAAATCAGGAGGCCCATGGAGGACCAACAGATCTTCCCTGGGGTATAATGATAGATGGTGTTAAGGTGCATCCGACATTTCTCTACGAATCGATATGGAATCTTCTCGTATTTGGATTTTTGCTATGGTACAGAAGAAAGAAGGCAACTGTTGAGGGAGAAATATTCGTCCTTTACCTGATGCTTTATTCAGTGGGCAGGTTCTTTATTGAAGGATTAAGGACAGACAGCCTTATGCTTGGGCCCTTCAGAGTGGCCCAACTAATAAGTCTTGCAATAATAATATCAGGTGGAGCTTATCTCATCTGGAAAAAGAAAAAAATCAAAGCAGAATAAGCTCAAAGCCCCGATGATCCGGGGTTTTTTTATGCCTTGGTTCACAATGGGACTAAAGTCCTAAATTAATGCTTTGCTCCATTGAAATGGTGGTATTTAGATGAGTTATGGGGTAAAATGGAATCAAAGTGGTGGAAAGTGGAGTAAAGTGGTAGATTTAGACCTCGGGTGGAGAGTGATCCCTCATGTTTATAGGTGAATACCAACATACCATAGATGAAAAGGGGAGGCTAATCCTGCCTTCAAAATTCAGGGATCCCCTTGGATACGAGTTTGTTATGACCAAAGGTCTCGACAACTGCCTGTTTGTATACCCCAAGAAGGAATGGGAAGTGCTGGAAGAGAAGCTTAAGAGTCTTCCGTTGACAAATAAGGACGCAAGAGCGTTCGTCAGATTCTTTTTCTCAGGGGCTACGGAGTGTATTCTTGATAAACAGGGGAGAGTTGTCATACCTGCAAATCTAAGGGAACATTCAAAGCTTGATAAAGAAGCGGTAGTTATTGGAGTTTCAACCAGAATAGAGATATGGAGCAGGGAAGAATGGGAAAACTACACTGACGATGACAGCCTTAGCTATGACAGCATAGCAGAAAAAATGGCCGAGCTGGGAATATAATGAGGTGATCATATGGCATTCCACCATGTTTCCGTATTATTAAATGAAGTTATTGATGGCTTGGCGATAAAGCCAGATGGGATATATGTGGACGGTACTCTGGGTGGTGCGGGTCATTCACTGGAAATAGTGAAAAAATTGGAATCCGGAAAGCTGATCGGGATAGATCAGGACCCGGCAGCGCTGGAAAAATCGAAGGAGGTCCTGTCGGCAAGCATGGACAAAGTAATCCTGATCCACAGCAATTATGCTGCTATTAAAAGCGTATTGCGTGAACAGGGAATTGACAAGGTGGACGGTATTCTTCTTGATCTTGGTGTTTCATCACATCAGCTGGACACAGAAGAGAGAGGCTTTTCCCATAACAAGGATGCACCCTTGGATATGCGGATGGACACTACTGCAGGCTTCTACGCGTGGGATGTAGTCAACAAATACACAGAAGAGGAACTGGAGAAGATACTTTTTGAATACGGTGAGGAAAAGTGGGCAAGAAGGATCGCACAATTCATAGTGAATGAGCGGGAGAAAAAAAATATAGATACGACCTTTGAGTTGGTTAGTGTAATAAAGAAAGCCATACCTAAGAAGGTCAGATTGGAGGGACACCATCCCGCCAAGAAGACCTTTCAGGCGATCAGGATCGAGGTAAATAGAGAGCTGGAGGTTCTCACCAATGCTATAGCAGATATGGTTGAGTGCCTGAAGCCAGGCGGAAGGCTGGC
>DAIPJA010000207.1:0-3438 GCA_036770525.1 Gudongella sp.
GGCTGTAGTATCATGCAGGAATAAGGAATCACTTCACATGCCGCAGACTTTGGAAAAACACTTCAAGACACTGTACCCTTGGGCTGAAAGCTCCGACATCCATACCTCCTATGCACCCTACCGGGTGTGTCCCCTTGGAGCCCATATCGATCACCAATACGGCATCATCACCGGCTTCGCCCTGGACAAGGGCGTAACCCTCCGGTTCCTTCTCTCCACCGACGGTGCGGTGAACCTGGACAGCATGAACTTTGGCGAGCATGTTTCCTTCGATCTGGGAAACATCGGACAGAAGCAGGGCAACTGGGGGGACTATGCAAAGGGTGCAGCCTTTGCCTTGTCCCAGAAATATCAGCTGCGGAACGGCATCAAGGGCGTGGTGAGGGGAACCCTCCCGGTGGGAGGACTCTCCTCTTCTGCTGCAGTGGTTCTCTGCTACCTCAACGCTCTTTGTCTTGCAAACGATATTACCCTCTCTCCCTCCGAGCTGATCAAGACAGCATTGTTTGCAGAGAACGGGTATGTGGGAATCAACGTGGGCAAGCTTGATCAGTCGTGCGAGGTGTTGTGCAAGAAGCAGCACCTCCTCGCCCTTGATACCAAGGATGATTCCTATACACTCATACCCGCCCCGGACACCCTGGGCAGGTTTGAGATAGCAATCTTCTACTCAGGTGTCTCCCGTGTCCTGGGCAGTGGATACAACACCAGGGTGGATGAGGCCAAGAGTGCTGCATACAGCCTCAAGGCTCTCTCTGGCATGGAGTACGGTTTGTACAAGGATACAAGGCTCAGGGATGTCCCTCCCTTGGTGTATGAAGAGTACAGGGACAGGCTTCCTGAAGTATTTGCCAAGAGGGCACAGCACTACTATACGGAGATGGACAGGGTGGAGAAGGGTATAGAGGCATGGAAGAGGGGAGACCTGAGGGAGTTCGGAAAGCTGGTGTTTGCCTCAGGGTACAGTTCCATCCATGCATGGGAGACCGGCTCTCCCGAGCTCAAGGCCATCTATGAGATCACAGAGCATGTGCAGGGCATTTATGGCTGCAGGTTCAGTGGAGCAGGCTTCAAGGGATGCTGCATGGCTCTTATAGATCCTGCCTATAAGAAAGAGATAGAGGAACAGGTGACCAGAGAATACCTACAGCAGTTCCCCCAATACAAGGACCTGTTCTCCGTCCATTTCTGCAACACTGATGATGGGGTGAGGGTGGAGTGAGGTTGCTCTATTAATGTTAACGGTAGTGTTAAGAGATTTCATATAGATAATGGCGGAGAATTCTATGGGTAAACTTATCGACCGATTGCAAAGAGACAAGTATGTCGAAGTATTTTTAAAAAGGATCCAACTTGGTTCAAAAATTGGTTTTCTCATTGGCAATACTGAACGTTACTTGATTTTTCCTTCTCCCGATAAGAAAGATCCTCCCCTGAAAAATGCGGAAGAGGATTTTTTACTTCTATCAGAGTGGATAAGAATTAGTTGGGATAAATCTCCCAATGTATTAAACTATAATAATGAAAATATTGTTATTAAAATTTTGAATAAGAAGAAATTAAACGTATTAATCTATAATAGAGATAAGTGTGATATTATTGATTGTAATAATATTGAAACCTACCTAAAGAAGGTTTTTAAGCTATCCCAAAACGGAAAACTCTACTATCGTGGGCAAGCTTCATTTCATGATTGGATTCCTTCTTTATATAGAAAGAATAGTTGGATTAAGAATGAAGCAGTGTTAAATGCAAAGGTCGTTAGTCGGCATGTTGAAGATTTTCAAGATTGCCATACAACCATTGAGAGGCTTATTAAGCTAAAACACTTCAATCAACCCTCTCGTTTATATGATATTGTTGCGAATCCACTTATGGCTTTGTATTTCGCCTGCGAGAGTGGGATTAAAGAGAAATCCGATGGTATGGTTGCATTGATTTACTCAAATTCAAATGAAGAAAAATACTCCTTATTAAGTGACACAGTAATCGAATTATCTTCGTTATCAAATGTGGCGAGATTTGATGAATTATGTAATCACCTGGATAAGACAGGTATTGTTAGCCAACGGGAGAACGCCTGTATCACTCCTGGATTTGAAAGTTCAGGTAGGTTAAGGTGTTATAATTGTACAAGTGAAGACCTAAGAAAGAAAAATCAAAATCATTCTATACAGAATAAAATAGCAGAATGTAGGAGATGTGGCATTGCTATATTCTTATCTGAACTCGCACACCAATGCAAAAAAGAATCTGGTATTGAATCATATTGGGATGATGTTTCTCTTAGGAAAATTGATCAATGTATCGTTGTTCATCCGGAATTAAATAATGCAAGAATCATCCAGCAACAAGGTCTTTTCATCTTATGTGGGTTGAATCCACAAAATCCATATGAACCTCCTAAAAGTTTGTATGATTTTTTTGAAAATAATACTAAAAGAACATATTTATATTTTTCGAATCGAAGTTTGATTAAGTGTAATGAAGAATTGATTCGGCTAGGGATAAATCGAAGTCAAGTTTATTTTGACTTGGAGAAAACAATAGAATTTGAGAAGGAGAAATATGAATAAGGGGACTCTCGGTCAAATGTAGTGCTGCCGAGCATATGTCGCTTTGACAGGCAACGGGTGCGAATCCTGTATGGAAAGATCTTCCCAGCTCCTGGTGCTCAGTCTTGGAGTGAAATGGGCAATCAGTTTCATGAAGTTTAGTGCTTGTGTCCTGGAATATTTATTCTTTGTTTAAAATTCATACCACTAGCGCCTTTGGTGGCGATATGGTTATCAGATTGAGGAATACCGTAATGGATAAACTTAACGTAATTATGCACATGAATGAACTCAGAAATATTCTATCCTATGCAACAAATATTGGGTTTTTCTTTGGTGCAGGTACTTCATGTGCGTTTGGGCTGCCTTCCATTGGCCCTCTTACAGATAGGGTAAAATCATCTTTATCTCCTGATCAACTCACTTGGTTTGATAATGTTGAATCTTCAATCAAAGATCTCAGTGCTAAAGTTCGAATTACAGTTGAAGACGTTCTGAACCATCTACGTGAGATACGAGAACTCACCAGAGGTCGATGTGATTATGATTTTAGAGGAGTGACCGGTACACAAGCAGCAGAACTTGACCAAGCGATATGCATAGCAATATTCAAAATCTTAAAAGATGATACAGAACATGCAGATGTTTTAGTACTTCGCCGTTTCTTTGCATGGTATGAAGCCGCAAACAGAGGATTTATAAAGGAAATTTATACAACTAATTACGATATGCTTCTTGAGATGGCAATGGAAGCAAATAGAACCCCGTTTTTTGATGGGTTCACGGGATCATATGAGCCTTTTTTCTCTCCAGAAAGTATTGAGACATTTCCAGGGGAAAACGATTCGACGAGCCGTTGGATTCGACTGTGGAAGATCCACGG
>DAIPJA010000208.1:0-3420 GCA_036770525.1 Gudongella sp.
GGCCAAAGACCCTCCGATGGCACTTCCGATTGCTTTTATCAATCCCATGATAGCCCTCCTCATATATTAATATTTACTTTGATCCCACGATATAACTATACCCCAACACAGCTGTAAATTTCAAATAATTATATGGTCAACATTTTTGAAGGTGCAGCCCTTGGAGCTGCACCTTCCGTTTTGTATCTTCAGTATCTTAGGATTGCTGCTGCAGGCTTAATGACCGGCTTCCTCTCCTTGTCGAGAACGTATACCTTGCCGCCATTTTCCATTGCAGCTATCAAAGCACGATCGAGAATATCCATATGCTTTTCGCCTTCTCTGTTGTCGACTATTATTTCTCCTGTGTCATTGTCCAGAAATCCCCACTGCTGTACGCCGTCAGCTACAAACAGCCTTTCTACTCTTCCATGCAAGGCCATTTTGGTTATCTCTGCGGCATCGCAGCTTGAAAGCTTGGAATCAGTGCCCTTAAGGGTGTTGAATTTTTCAATTTCCCTTTCCAGCGTACTTTCGCACCTGGGTACAACTATCTCCATTGCCTTGTCATGTATATCCCGGAGAGAGGCTCCTACAGGACTTCCCTTTATCGACTCCTCCATCAGATGAGGATAGGTGTTCACTTCTTTATACATAGGATAAATGTAGTCGACGGAGTAAACCAGAAGAGGAGCTCCCGAATCCTTCAATACTCTTGATACTTCTTTATCTATAGTTCTCAAATGCTTTGATATCTCATTTTTCTCCGTCTGGCTCATTTCATTGTAGCCGTGAAGGAATGAAGTGGCACCACCTGCTGCTCCCTTGGGACTTGTTGCTTCCTGACGCAGCTCGTTTGCCGGAATGTAGTTTTCAACAAGCTCATCTATCTCAGGTACATCGACCCTTTCAATATCATAGGCACCTGCTTTATATAGCTTTATTTCCGACTGGCTTAGGGTAAGAACATTGAACCTGGTATCTGATGACAGGTATTTAATGAGTGGTCGCAGGTAGTACTTGTTGGACACACTCAGAGTTTCCTCGGACGTAATCGGCAGTCTGAAATGCTTAAATGAGCTTTCAGAGATAAAAAGTGCCAGGGTCTTGTCCTGTTTTTGCCAAAACAGAGCGTCATCAAGGAGTAAAGTACAGGGTTTCAGGAGTTCAGCTGCTTCTCTTCCTCCGTAGCCCATGGAGACAAGTCTTTCCTCTGCTTCCTTTAAAATGTTCTTCAGCTGTATCCTGCTTTGCCCGGCTTCACTCCCATACCTCCATGTGGGCATGTAAATTGAGACAAGTCCCTTATGATCTTCCTCCATCATTTGCTTCAATAGGTCAAAGCTGATTTTTTCCATAGTCAATCTCCTTTCAATACATTGATTCCCGTCGATCCCTTGTGTTGAATTTCAGATAAACTATTATTCAATATACTTTTACCACTCTTGTAGAGAATAAAACATGAGGGGTACCTCAGCTGGATCAGTATGTTTTGATTGAAAACAAATTGATATTATGCTAGAATGAAAACAAACCCCTATGGGGTATAGGAGGTGTGTTATGAAAGAAAAGCTTTTCGGCGTAGGATCAATATTTTCTGCTATGGCAGCATCCCTGTGCTGAAGCGGAGGCCTTATTTTGGCATCCCTGGGTCTGGGATCTGCAGGCAGTGCTTATTTTTCCAATCTCACTCAATATAAGCCGATATTCGTTCTGATTACAGGTATTCTGTTATATAAAGGCTATTCCATAATTGAAAAAAAGAATGCAAGCAAGGGCACTAAGATATTTTTCTGGATCAGCGCAGCAATATCAATCCTTGCATTATACTATCCGACAATATTGAGCTTAATAAGCGCTTCTTAGGAGGCGCTTATTTTATTTAATTGCTGGCATTCTTCAATAATCTCTTACAGTAAGCTGCAATTTTTATTGCTCCAGCTTTCTGTAAAGGGTAGCAATGCTAATGCCAAGTTGTTTTGCCAGCTCTTTTTTTGCTTCTACTGAATCGCCCATCACCTGAAGTCTCGATTGTATAAGGTCTCTCTCATATGCCTTTGTCAGCTCCGAAAGTATCTTGGCATCAACATTTTGCGATGCCGTCATCTTTCTTGAAATGTATTCCTCGTTGACTCTTGACTCATTTGAAAATATTACACAATATTCTATTAGATTCTTAAGCTCTCTAATATTTCCGGGAAAACTATATTTCAGGAGTAAACGCTCAGCACCTGGAGTAAAGCCATAAATTGGCTTCTGGTAAAGGCTGCTGAAATGCTCCAGAAAATTCCTGGCCAGTATAAGAACATCGTAGCCTCTTTCCCGCAGCGGTGGAATGAACAGAGGTACAATATTAAGTCTGTAGAACAGGTCCTCTCTGAAATAACCATCTCTTGTCATTTTTGCAAGATCCTTGTGTGTTGCCGATATTATCCTCGGATTTACCTTTATGCCCCTGTGGCCTCCTACCCGAATAATCTCCTTTTGTTCGAGAGCTCTTAGAAGCTTCACTTGCATCCCCAGTGGAAGCTCACCAATTTCATCAAGAAACAAAGTGCCCTCTTTTGCAACCTCAAAAATGCCCAGCTTGCCTGAAGAGCTGGCACCGGTGAATGAACCCTTCTCGTAGCCAAAGAACTCGCTTTCCATAAGGTTTTCCGGGATCGCACCGCAGTTTACAGGCTGGAAGGTCTGCTCGCTCCTGTTGCCTGCAAAATGTATTGCTCTTGCGAAGATCTCCTTTCCGGTTCCCGTTTCTCCAAAGATAAGCACCGACGCATCGCTTCCTGCAACCTGGATAGCTTGCCTCCTGGAGGTTTTAATCGCTTCACTCTCTCCAAGGATATCCTCGAATGTTACTATCTCGTTTTCCTTCCTGGACTTGAGTACAGATTGCTTCATTTTTCCAAAGTCACTTAGTACCAATACATATCCACCTCTTCCTCCATCTGAGATGATCGGATTGCTCTGGATTATGTACTCTTCACCACGTATATTTACAGGACCCAGCTCCCCGGAAAAACCCTTGGAGCTCAGCTTGTCCAGTATCGACTCTGGAAGGATCTCTCTGATCAGGTATCCTCTGCCCTGTTCCAGATCCATCCTTTCTGATAAATATTCATTGACTGATGCCACCCTCATTGCTTCATCTATGATCAATATGCCCTCTGTTATGGAGTTTATTAGAGTCTCCAGCTCACTCGACCTGTATTCCAGCTGTTTGCCATAATCCTTCTCCTTCAGCATTGAATTAATGATCCCCTTGAGCTGATCCTCAAGCCTCTCATAGCCATCCCGGTTGTTTAGAAGATTATCCCTTGATTTCCCATCAAATGCGCATAGCCCAAGTACTCCGATGATATCTCCCTCGTAGCTTATGGGAAGACATATCTCGACGAGTTCACTGCAATCATCCTTGCTCTCGCAATCTCCGCATATACT
>DAIPJA010000209.1:0-3417 GCA_036770525.1 Gudongella sp.
CTGAGCAAATGGCATGGCACCGCTGTCGAACCAGCAGTCGATTACATCCTTCTCCCTGGTCATCACTCCATCGCAGTGAGGACAGTTGAAGTGTATGTCGTCGACATACGGTCTGTGAAGGTCTATATCAGGACTTACTTCCTCTATTGCCCTGTCTATAAGCTCCTGCCTTGACCCTACGCTGTCAGTATGTCCGCATTTGTCGCATCTCCATATTGGGAATGGCGTACCCCAATACCTGCTTCTTGATATTGCCCAGTCGTTTACATTCTCAAGCCAGTTTCCGAACCTCTTCTCGCCAACGAAATCCGGGAACCAGTTTACGCTGTTGTTGTTTGCCACAAGCTGATCCTTCAGCTTGGTCATCTCTATATACCATGACGGCTTAGCGTAATACAATAACGGAGTCCTGCATCTCCAGCAGTGTGGATAGTTGTGGTCCATCTTCTCCTTCTTGAACAGCTTGCCGTTCTCCTTGAGCCACGCGATTATGTGCTTGTCGGCATCCATAACGAACATATCTGCCCATGGGGTCTCGGTGAACTTCCCTTCCTCCGATACCGGATTTATTACAGGAAGTCCGTATCTCATGCCTGTATTGTAGTCATCCTCACCAAAAGCCGGTGCCGTATGAACTATACCTGTTCCATCCTCAGTTGTAACATAGTCTGCAACAGTAACATAGAATGCCTTGCCCGGAACCTTCACAAATGGTATAAGCTGCTCATACTCAAGGTGCTCAAGAGTGCTTCCCTTCATTTCCTCAAGAATTTCATAGCCCTCACCGAGAGTCTTGTCGGCAAGAACCTTTGCCAGGATGTATACCACATCATCCTTCTTGGCTCTTACATAGATTTCCTCAGGTGATACGGTTACGCATACGTTTGAAGGAAGAGTCCATGGTGTAGTGGTCCATGCCAGCAGATATTCATCCCTGTCCTTGACCTTGAACTTTACAGTTACAGTCTCAGTCTTTATCTCCTCGTATCCAAGGGCTACCTCGTGTGATGCAAGTCCTGTACCGCATCTTGAGCAATATGGAAGGATCTTGTGTCCCTCATATATATAGCCTTCCTTGTAGAACTTGTCCAGTATCCACCAGACAGATTCGATATAGTCATTGTCAAGGGTTACATAGGGATTATCCATGTCGATAAGGTATGCCATTCTCTCTGTCATCTCTCTCCAGAGCTTCTCATACTTCCATACCGACTCCCTGCATTTTGCATTGAATTCTTCAAGTCCGAAGTTTTCAATGTCCTGCTTGCTCTCAAGGCTAAGCTGCTTTTCAACCTCGATCTCTACCGGCAGTCCGTGGGTATCCCAGCCCGCCTTTCTCTTTACCTGATAGCCCTGCATAGTTTTTTATCTGCACGTCAGATCCTTAAGAGTCCTGGCCATAACGTGATGGATCCCCGGCTTGCCGTTGGCTGTCGGAGGTCCCTCATAGAAAATGTAGGTCTTCTCAGGGTCTCTTGATTCAACTGATCTGTGCAGAAGGTCGATTTCTTTCCAATACTTGGATATGCCGTCTTCCCTTGACTTTACAGGTTCGTTTGACAACTCATTAAACCTTTTCACACTCACCACTCCTTCACTAAAATTAAAATCCCTAAGTCAAAGACTTAGGGACGAAATATCGCGGTACCACCCAAATTACAGGAACATCCTGTCACTCATTATTGTCTAACGTCTACACGCAGCACCTTACTTTTTTCAGGTGCCAAGCTCCGGGGTGATCTTCACCGAGTTCGACATGACGCTCTTTCACCATTCCTGAACGCCTCTCTATAATGTCTCGTCTCAACTACTGTCCCCTTCACAGCCCTATATTCGATTGTACGCTTGTGTAATAATATAACCGAATGACTCTATTTTGTCAAGTCCTCAGCCATTTCTTCCTGAAGCTGCCTCAGCCTGAATATCTCGGTGGTCTGATCCAGCTCGACCATGTCGTAGGTCAGGAAGTCTCCCTTCTTTACATCTACCTTCATCCTTGCGTTACCGTTAATAAGACCTATTGGGACAAGCTTCTCTTCCCTGGCCCTTCCGTACTCCTCAATGCTCCCAAATACTGTGTATTCACCTATCCCATCCAGATGCTCCCCTGCCTTAAGGTCCTTCTTAGCCCTTGTTATGACTTCAGCTACCGGCAGATCTCCCTTTGGAACTATTGAGCCTTCGCTGTAAATTGCAGCTTTTGCTATTGAAATCGGGGTTTCAAGACTTGTAAGGTGGTATGGTCTGAAAAGCACGTAGTTAGGACCATCCCCCATTTTAAGGAACCTCATCTCGCTGTGCACCTGTGGCTGATCCGTAGTGATTATAGCATATACTCCGGGAGCAACGCCAAATGCAAAATCAACTATCCCATAGCCGTTGAGGATCCCGCCTTCCTCCTTAAGGGAGTAAATCCCCGGGAGCTGATCCACAGTACCTGTCGGTCCGTGGCCTCCCCTTACATCCGGTATAAAGCCCGATGCGTTGGCCATAGCAGCCATTTCAACCATGGTATTTGTACCATCTATAAATGAAGCAAGTCTAAGCGGCTTAAGCCCAGAAGCCTTAGCTTTTTCCTCAACCTGATCAGGTGTTACGTAAAAATCCAGAGGGTTGTTCTTACCCTTTCCAAGAGCAAGTACTTTAAAGCCTGAAGCCACAGCGAAGTCATAAAGCTCCATTGCAGCGCCGGGTTCATCTCCTGCAGAGCCCGTATATACTACTCCTGCCTTCTTGGCAAGCTTGTTCAGGTATGGACCTGCAACAACGTCAGACTCAACGTTAAGCATTACAACGTGCTTTCTGTTGTCGATAGCGCCAAGGGCGATCCTTGCTCCTGTTTCAGGGACCCCTGTGGCATCGACCACCACATCCACAAGATTTGCCTTCAAGGCAAGCGAGTAATCGTCAGTAACGACGAACCTTTCCATTTCCATCCCTATATTTATATCTTCAACACTTTTAGCAACAACTATCTGATCTCTTCCTATTCCTGCCAGCTGGAATGCCTTCAATGAATCCTCCAGTTTGTGGCTAACCACCACAGAGGGCTCCATTCCCCTGACTCTGAGCAGCTGGCTTACCAAGCCCTTGCCCATCATCCCGGCACCTACAAGACACACCTTGATAGGCCTATCCTCTTTTTCCAACTCCTCCAGCTTTTTCCTTAGTCCAAGCATAGCTTCCTCCTGAAATTTCGCTTAGGACGTTATATTAACAATCCTATTCTATAATAAACCTGTTATAATTTCATTTCAACTAAAATTTGCTGCTTGCACTGTTCCCGGCAATGTATCCGCTTGTCCAGGCCCACTGGAGATTATATCCTCCGCAGTCTCCATCCACATCGAGAAGCTCACCTGCAAAGTACAGCCCCTTTACAAGCTTTGACTCCATTGTCGTAGGATCGATATCCCT
>DAIPJA010000016.1:0-19168 GCA_036770525.1 Gudongella sp.
AGTATTAAGGTTTAGCACCATAGGTGTGTCGATCTTTTCGATTTCCAGCTTATCTAACAGTTTAACGGCATACTTTGCTGCGATCTCATAATTTACTTCTCCCTTGCACCATTCAGCGGAAACCGCGATGCTAGGTACACCATAGAGATTAGCCTCAATTGCAGCTGAAACAGTACCCGAGTACAGGATATCCATCCCGGAGTTTAGACCCATATTTATTCCTGACAGTACTATGTCCACATCCCCATCTGTCAAAAGCTCCATTCCAACTCTGACACAGTCAGCTGGCGTTCCGGAAATGCTGTAGGCTGGTGCATCTATACCGTCCAGCTTAACCTCCTTAATGACTATTGGTTTGTGTAGTGTAATTGCGTGGCTTTGTGCGCTCCTTTGGGTCTCAGGAGCTATGATGATTATTTCGTGTTTATCAATTAAATGCTTTGCAAGTGTATAGATCCCAGGTGCCATGATCCCGTCATCATTTGCCAATAATATCTTCATCTGTATCCTCCTAAAATTCCTTGAAAGTCACTGGGACCTTGCTGATATTTCCGTCTCTGTTTATAGTCAATGTCGCTTTACTGCCAATTCTATAGTTGTATAGGATCTTTCGAAGATTCGACATGCTTGTTACCTCATTGTTGTCAACTGCAATGATGACATCCATCGGCTTAAGGCCAGCCACGTATGCAGGAGAGTTTTCTATGATCTCTATGACGACCACCCCTGAAGGTGCTTTGATGTCGACATTCATCTGCCTTTCATATACTGCAACCTCGCTCCCTGTAAATCCAATATATACGTTCCTGAAGTTTCCGGACTCAACTATCTCTTCGATGACCGGCTTTACAAGATTGATCGGTATTGAAAATCCAAGTCCTTCTCCTGATTGAGTCTTAGCTGTATTTATACCTACTACCTGACCAGTCGCGTTGAGAAGCGGTCCTCCACTGTTTCCAGGATTTATTGAGGCGTCTGTCTGTATGAGGTCCTCCATTACAGAGTATCTGTTTATCTGTATAGATCTGTGCAGGCCGCTAATTACACCAGCTGTAACGGTCCTCTGAAAATCAAGTCCAAGAGGGTTTCCTATGGCGATAGCCATCTGTCCTACCTCTACCAGGTCAGAGTCTCCAAGCTCTGCCACAGGTAGGTTATTTGCATTCACCTTTACAACTGCCAGATCCAGAGTGGCATCGTACCATAGCAATCTTCCCTCAAGGGAATCTCCATTTTCAAATAACACGTTGATCTCCTGGGCATTCCCGTCTCCAATGACATGGGAGTTAGTCAATATATAGCCATCGCTGTGCACGATAACTCCTGAACCCACACCTTCCACCGGAGTAGTCCATAGAAAATCACGCTGCAGCTGGATCGTCGTTATGCCGACAACTGTGCTGACGGATTTTTTTGCTACGGCTGCAACTACATTGCTTTCATCGATAGGTTTTATAGTAATTGAATTTACTGCTGAAGGTGTATTGACTTGATAAATCTCGGGAACCGGGATCAATTTACCGTAAAGATATTTTGGAGCAATATATGCGCTTCCCAGTCCCCCCAGTAATCCAGCGATTATTGCCACGATAATATATGAAACTATGCTTCTTCTCTTGCGTGGGGGCTGGTAGTAGGATCCATAGTTGTAGTTGTCCATATTATTCCTCCTTAATCAATTATATAAAACTCGCTTATGCCATCCCTTTTTGTAAGAGAAAGCCTTATATCGTTGTCAACATCGAATCCCTGACTTTTGAGACTTGTTCTCACTGTGTCAAATGCAAGCTTTGGAATATTGTTGTCCTGACTCAGATGTGCCAGAAGAACGACCTCTCTTTCTCCCTTCAGGACATCCCCCAATACCGATGCTGCATCGTCATTGGATAGATGCCCATATGGGCTTAATATCCTCTGTTTAAGCGGCCAGGGGTATGAGCCCTCCTTAAGCATCCTAATGTCATGGTTGGATTCCATGAAAAATAAATGGGAGTTCCGGATCTTGGTTTTCATGGAATCATTGACACATCCAGTATCCGTCAAAAAGCTAAGCTTTTTATCCCCATTGAACAGAATGTAACCTACTGGCTCTAGAGCATCATGATTTACATTGAAAGGATGTATCAATATATCCTTTATTTCTATGTTCTTGTTAGATATGAACACCCTGGTATTTTCGGTTTTGACCTGTTTTACGATAGGCTCCATGCCTATCCATGTCTTTTCGTTGGCAAATACTGGGATACCGTATCGTCTGGAAAGAATTCCAACTCCCTTGGAGTGGTCTATATGCTCGTGAGTTACCAGTATCCCATCCAGAGTTCTTGGATCCACTTCGATCTCCTTAAGCAACTGCTCAATTCTTTTTCCGCTGAATCCTGCATCTATTATAAGTCTTGTAGACTTTGTCTCAATATATTGGCAATTGCCGCTGCTGCCGCTGGAAAGCGAGCAGAATTTCACAGCCATGGTAAGTCCTCCTTGGGTAAAGCTATGGTTTAATTATAGCAATAAATGACTCTCTTTACTCCATTTTTATATAAAAAACATTCTCTCAGCTCACAAGTTCTGAGAGAATGTCCGATTGCTTAGAATTGTCTTTTTCACTCTGAATCTAGTACCAGCTTTGTTCCATCCTCAAACTGTATCCTCCATCCAGGTACTGCATTTCCTTGAGTTGCCTGCTGGTAACCATCGTAATTGTTCTGCTTTTCAGGATCAAAATAATAACAAAGGGATATGTCAGTAACGGTTTTCCCATGCGCCTGTTCTATGCTTAGCAGCTCCAGAATAGCCTTTTCCGCTGGGATCAGCGAAAGATCACTTTGCTGGATTTCAACTGTATTAAGCCATGTCCTTTCCATCCTTTTAACAGTATCCCCTGCAATAAGGAAAGAAGTATTTCCAACCTCAACATATGAATTTTCCAATATCTTGGAATACTCCAGCCTGTAGCCACCCTTTTCCTCTTGATGATAAGTAAGCTTCATGTCCGCTGAGCTGTACCCTCTTTCCTGAAGGAATTCTTTAGCTGTGTTTTCAGCAGCTTCAAGTTCTACAGCCTTTGTTACCACTGCCATCCTGTCCCTATTCTCGTATATCAATAGCTTCCCGTTCTTGATTGTAACAGACTCATAACCTCTGTAAACCTCTTCAATTTCCTCACCTTTTAGCTCCCTGATCCCCTTCCCGTCAAAATATCTTGAATTAATGTCGTATGGCTCATTTCGTTCAAATTCAACAGTTATGCTCATTAGACTCTCCGGTGTCACTGGGATCTCAGATTGAAGAGTAATATCTCTTCTTTGGAGCAGTTCCTCAACCTGAATGTCTGCAGCTGCTTTACCTGAGGCATTTGATTCCAGAGAATCAGTAATGACAAAATACCCAAGTATCGCATTGGCAAAGAGCAATGCAACTATTAAAATCGTCTTGGCCTTAGACCAATCCATCGCTCATCACCTTACCTTTCAAATACAAGTGTTCCTGTATATGCGTTAAAGGCATATAGCCTTCCGTAAGCCCTTATCTGCCAAATCTCAATAAGTCTCTCATCCTGGTCCTTGAGATTTGGATCGTAGTAGGAAATCGTTACGTCTTCGATTGATCCTAAAACCTCCCTAAGAAGCTGATCCCCTAATGATTCCTTGGTATTTCCAGAGTATTGGAGATATTTTCTCTCAAGAAATGCATAGTTCTTATCTATTACATCGAAGGAGGATAATATCCTCCTGCTAGAAAAGGTCTGTGCCAGCTCGTTGACGGCTTCCCTCCTGAACAGCTGCTTATAGCTCCTGACCTGGTTGTTGAAAACCTCAATTTCAGCATACTCAGGTATCTCCCTGTTCCCCAAGAGTACCGGAAGCCCTCTAATTCTATACCTGAAGGTGAGCCTGTAGCCAACACTATCCTCGTCCTCTATCTCAGTTGTGCTTGCAAGGTACATACCACTGGCAGCGAAGGCTTTTCTGTCGATGAAATCTGCTGCTGTAACCAGACTCAGATAAAGATTCCTCTCCTCGACCTTGTCCTGAAGCGAACTGAAGTACTCAACAGTTCCATTGGAGTTGAATTTAAGCACCATATTATTGTAGATATATATGTTGGATCCGTTGCTCTCTGTTATTTGTCTAATATAGTCTATCCTTTGCTCCAGAAATCTCTCAGCAAACTGATCCTTCTGCTCTTGAGTCATCAACGGTATGGAATTGCTCACATAAACGACAGGAAGATTTTGGTTAATCTCATAGGGTATATATATCCCTTGCTTTGCGGTGTCAAATATATCTGACATTGAATAGTAATAATCGTAGCCCTTCTCGTCCTCAATTGAATTCATCTCCTGAATGATCTGTGAAAAATCTATGGACGTATCCCTGACCTTCAGAGCTTTGCCTTCCCCGGAAAATACAAAAAAAGGATCCCCAGTACCCAAGCTGACAGTTATACTCTCAATATAGGGTATGGCATCCGTTATGCTATTTGGTTCATTTACATTCCATGCTTTGGCTGCAATATAGGTGCTCAGCTTCTCAGGCATGTAGAACACGATCGCTCTTTCTGCCGATGCAGTGTCGTAGCCCTGCTCCAGCTCCTCCATCCTTATGGTAGATGAGCTCAAAACCTTGGCCGCTGCGTCTCTGGAGGAATTCCAAAGGCCGTATTTATTGGCGTCATACATCATCGTCATAGAATCCTGTCCGAAGATTATTAGATATTTGTTTGGAATGATCATGTCGGACAACAGATATGATGAGGAGTAGGAAGCCTCAGGCTGAAAAAATCCAGTAACACTCGTCGGAAACTGGATCCATAGTTTTTGAGTCATATACAAACTTGACACTACCAAAAGAAAAAGGAGAATGGTTTTTAGCCTCTCCTTCATTTGAACCTCTCCTTGTATTATCTAGTTGATCAAAGGGATTGTTCTGAACACTGAGTCCCTTGTGTAGGTCGGTCTTACTTCCGTCCTTCTTAAATCATAGGTATATACAATAAATTCACTTTTGTCCAAGCCTTCAACTCCAAAATCTATAACTATCTTATTAATGCCTCTAACAAGATCTAACTGCTTTTGGAAGAATCCCATGTTGCCTGATGTTGCCGTTTCAGTCACCAATAGTATATAATCCTGCTCCGATGGCAGTCTCTCGAGATTGAAGGATCTTCTAGTCAAATCTGTAGTTCCGTAGATATTTATGGTAATCTCTGTTCCAGAAGGTGCTTTCCCGTTGATCAACACAACTCTTTCTGAGGAGGAATAGATTGTTTTGTCAGGCTTTATGATTTGGTACAGTGCAGATATCTCAGGAGCAACTACAACTTGTTCAGTTTCCTGAACCGGCGCTACAGCCCCTGTCGCATGACCAACCTTGACGAATCCAAATATTGCGATCGCCAAAATCAAACTGACAAGAATCTTTTTCATCATACTCTCAACCCCCTTTACCATAAATTCTATCATAGGAATTATACCTTTAAATTATTACAGGAATATTACAGAGTAATTAAGATTAAATTACGCAGAAGGTAATATTATCTCAACAGTAGTGCCACTTCCATATTTACTCTTCAGAATTATTTCGCCATTATGAGCCTCTATGATCTCCTTTGCAATGGAAAGGCCTAAGCCGGTCCCTCCCAGATCCCTGCTTCTACCCTTCTCCACTCTGTAGAATCTTTCAAATATCCTGTTAAGATCCTCTTCAGGTATCCCTATGCCGTTGTCGGATACCTTTATCCTTACCTTATCAGCATCATTGGTGGTATTTATGGATATAGCTCCTCCTGATTCAGTATATTTGATGGCATTGGAAATAATATTTATCAGAACCTGCTCAATGCCGTCCTTGTCACCCATTACGACAGGAAGAGGTTCTGCAAAGCTCATGCTGATCCTCTGACCCTTATCTCTGGCAAGTACCTCCAGCTTAGAAATAATATCCTGGAGCAGCTGATTGATAAAAAGCTCTGTCCGAACCCATTTTGTTTTCTTGTAATCTATATTTGACAACTGAAGCAGGTCTCTGACAAGTCTTGCCATCCTGTCGCATTCGCTGTCTATAACAGAGAGGAATCTCTTCTGTACATCCAGCTCGACCCCCTCGTCCATCAGTGTCTCGGTATAGCTCTTTATAGTCGTTATAGGAGTCTTCAGTTCATGTGATACATTAGCCACAAATTCCTTTCTCATGCTCTCAAGCTTATGCTCCTGAGTTATATCCTGGAATACCATAATGATCCCGGCTATGTCGTCTCTCTCATTCCTATAAGGCGCATACTTTACTTTGTATACTCCGTCAATAGTCTCATAAATTTTCTCTCCATCGAGAGTCTCCGGCTTACTGTAATCTATGTTTCCCAGATCAAGATATGAAAGATCCAGCTCGATACCTGAGTGTATGCTTTCCTCGTCAAGCTCCATCAGCTTCTGACCTATGGGATTTGCGTGAATAAGTCTGCCATCCCTGTCGACTGCTATGACCCCCTCCGCCATGTAGCTGAAAATAGTATCCAGCTTGCTGCGCTCAAGGTCCATCTCCCCGATAGTAAGCTTAAGCTTGGTAGTCAGCTGGTTGAACATTCCAGCCAACTGACCTATCTCATCGTCACTTTTAACCTCGACGAATTGATCAAAATCACCCAGTGACATCTCCTCAGCCTTTTTGGTAACGTCTCTGATCGGCTCTGTGATGCTGCTGGCAATTAAGAATCCAAGTATGATCGTTATGAGGAGTGCTATCAGGGTTGCATTTGTCAGGATCACCTTTGAATCATCCACAGTACGGGCAATATTTGAAAGATCTGCCGTCATGTAAAGTACACCTGTGATCCTGCCCAGGCTTGACAATACCGGGTAGGTTCTGTGCATGAAGTCTTTTCCTGCGGACTCATCCCTGATGATGAGCTCTCCCTTATCTCCATTGAAAGCACTTAGAATAAGTCCCTGATCCATATTCTTATATGAAAGGGCATTTTGCCCCATCAATCCTCCAGCTTGTTTAAGCGAGGAAGCAAGTATCGTGGGAACCTCCTCGTCGTAAATAACGTAAAGGGTCTCACCGGCACCAAGTCTCCATTCCTCTATGGTGTTTTGGATCCCTTGGCGGTTTTCCAGCCAGTTTTCACCTGCTATATCACTAGATGTGGAAACTATGGTCTCAAGCTGCTGTTCCATCGATATGGATATGTTTTCCAGCTGTTGATTCTCAAGGCTGTTTACTATGAACACTCCTATGATCACCATGGCAATAAATACCAACAGGAAATAGACCACGATGAATTTCCATCTAATGCTTGAAAACATCCTAGCCCCTCCTGAAGTAATAGCCTACTCCCCGTTTGGTGAGTATATACTTGAAGTCTCCTGAATCATCCTCAATTTTTTCTCTAAGTCGCCTTACTGTTACGTCTACAGTCCTTATATCTCCATAATATTCATATCCCCAAACCTTCTCAAGAAGCTGCTCTCTGGTGAATACCTGCTCTGCACTCAGGGCAAGAAACTTTAACAGCTCGAACTCCCTCAAGGTTAAGTCCACAACATCGCCATTCTTCTTAACCTCATATCTGCCTAAATCTATCTCAAGCTCCTGGGACTTTATCTCAGCAGTTGCGTTTCCTGAGGTAAGATCATAGTCCATCCTTCTTAGATTTGCCTTGACTCTGGCTATAAGCTCTCTCATGCTGAAGGGCTTCACCATGTAGTCATCAGCTCCAAGCTCAAGACCTAAGACCTTGTCGACTTCTTCCTCCTTTGCAGTCAGAACAATAACGGGAAACTTAAAAGTCGGTCTAATCTCCTTTAGAACCTGAAATCCATCCTTCTTTGGCATCATGATATCAAGTACAAGCAGGTGCGGTTCCCTGACCTTGATCTTCTCAAGGCCTTCCTCGCCGTCAAATGCTAGCTCAACCTCAAAGCCCTCTTTTTCAAGATTGTACTTAATGATATCCCCTATAGCTTTTTCATCGTCTACGATTAGAATTCGGTTGTTCATGGCAATCACTCCACAATTGTCTATTTAGTATCTAAATTATCTCTTAATATCCCAAATAAGTCAATCACAATAGCCTCTGATGCCGTCAACGGCCTTGAAATCAAAATATTCTCCTTGCATTTTGAAATTCCTTATATTATAATTTCTCTATCAAAAGGGAGTAGCTTAATAAATGACAGTCGTCAATACGGTCAAACCCGGTTGTCAAACTACCTAAAGTAGTAAGCAAGACTTTTGTTTGTGTATACCACGGGCAAGAGTCTTTTTTATTTGCTTTCAGGGTATACAATAATAAGACTTATAAGAAAGAAGGGGTAGTATGGAATGGTATCAACAAAGTCCTGAGGAGGTTGCACAGAGCTTGGATACGAGCTTAACATCAGGCCTTTCCTCAGGAAGTGCTCAATCTAAACTGGAGACCTTTGGACCCAACGAGCTTAAGGAGCAGGAGGGCAAGAGCTTTCTCCAAAAGCTGATTGCTGAGTTTTCAGATTTTCTGATCCTTATACTTATTGCAGCGGCGCTTATATCTGTTTTCGTAGGTGAAGCTAAGGACGCAATCGTAATAATGTCCATAGTAATTGTAAATGCACTTCTTGGTCTCTACCAGGAGGGTAAGGCAGAAAAGGCTCTAGAGGCTTTAAAGAAAATGGCATCCCCGACAGCCAAGGTCCTGAGGGATGGGAATCCTCAAGAAATCTCCTCAAGTCAGCTAGTCCCTGGCGATCTTGTCATACTGGAGACAGGTGATATAATCCCTGCAGACCTTAGACTTGTGGAGAGCTCAAACCTGAAGGTCGAGGAAGCATCTCTTACAGGCGAATCAGTTCCTGTTGAAAAAAGAGCTCAGGAAACCTATTCAGAGGAAGTCTCTCTTGGAGACAGACACAATATGGCTTACATGAGTACCATTATTACCTATGGCCGGGGTAAGGGTGTTGTAGTTGAAACGGCTGAAGGTACTGAAATCGGTAAGATCGCAGCAATGATCCAGACCTTCGAGGAGGAGCCGACACCACTCCAGAAGAAGCTTAATCAATTGGGTAAGGTTCTTGGCATGACGACAATAGCTGTCTGTGTGGCTGTATTTGGGATAGGTCTGCTTCAGGGCAGAGAGGTCCTTGAGATGTTCATGATTTCCATCAGCCTTGCAGTAGCCGCAATACCTGAGGGCTTACCGGCTATAGTTACTATAGTACTCGCCATAGGTATGAACAAGATGGTTGAAAGAAATGCAATAGTTAAAAAGCTATTGGCAGTGGAGACACTTGGTGCAACCTCTGTAATCTGTACAGATAAGACGGGAACGCTGACTCAGAACGAGATGACAGTTGTAAAGGTCCTTGCAGACAATAAGCTGATAGAAGTAGAGGGTACCGGTTATGAGCCTGTTGGAGATTTTAAGCTTGAAGGAAGCACTATAACTACTAAGGAATCCAGCGGCTTGAAACTACTATTGACTATAGCTGCCTTGGCAAATGATGCTAAGCTGGATAACTCATCCGGCATGTATAGGATAATTGGAGACCCAACTGAAGGTGCATTGGTTACTCTGGCTGGAAAGGCAGGTATAGACTCTGCTGAACTCAACCACATGTATAAGAGGATAGAAGAAATACCTTTCGACTCCGAGAGAAAGATGATGACTACATTCCATGATATGCCCAATGATGAGGGAGTCTCATCGTTTACCAAAGGGGCTCCTGATATAATAATCGGCAGATGCAACAGGATAATTCTTGATGGAAGGGTTCGCGAGTTTACCCCGGAGTTGAAGTCAGAGGTATTAAGAGTCAATTCTGATCTTTCCAGAGCTGCTTTGAGGGTTTTGGCTTTTGCATTCAAGGAATATGCTTCTCTTCCAGCAGATCCTTCACCTGACAAGAATGAATCTGATATGATATTTGTAGGCCTCACAGGTATGATAGATCCACCAAGACCGGAAGCCAGAGATGCTATTGCCCTTTGTAAGAAGGCAGGAGTAAATGCAATAATGATCACTGGTGACTACAAGGAAACTGCTTTTGCAATAGCCAAGGACCTTGGGATGGCAGAAACCGAGGATCAGGCAATGATGGGAGAAAAGCTCGACGGTTTGAGTGACGAGGAGCTTCAGGAAGTCGTAAAAAATACTAAGGTTTTCGCTCGGGTATCGCCTGAACACAAGGTCAGGATAGTTTCGGCACTTAGGGCAAATGGCGATATAGCAGCCATGACCGGTGACGGGGTTAATGACGCTCTTGCGATAAAGAAGGCTGATATTGGAGTATCGATGGGGATCACAGGCACAGACGTAGCCAAGAATACAGCTGAAATGATTCTTACAGACGATAACTTCGCAAGTATAGTTGCAGCAGTTGAAGAGGGAAGGATAATTTTCAGCAACATTAAGAAATTCGTTTACTTCCTGCTGTCATGCAACATAGGAGAAATCCTGCTGGTTTTCACAAGCATTCTGATGAATCTTCCGGTCCCATTGCTGCCTATACAGCTTTTATGGTTAAACCTGGTTACTGACAGCTTCCCTGCACTGGCACTTGGCGTTGAGAAGGGTGAGCCTGACATAATGAACCAGCCTCCAAGAAATCCGGATGAGGCGATCCTGGACAGGAGAATGCTTGTAGGTGTAACCTTCCAGGCTATAGCAGTGGCTGCAGCGTCGCTTTCTGCATACCTCCTGGCCCTTAGAATGTATGGTCTTGAAAATATTGAGGAAGCCAGAACGATTACCTTTGCAACATTGATCGTGGCAGAGCTATTAAGAGCTTACTCCAGCAGATCACAGAAATTTACTCTTGCAAAGATAGGAGTATTCTCCAATAAATCAATGGTATATGCAACACTTGGAGCATTTTTACTACTGCTTGCAGTAATCTATATCCCATTTATGAACGGCATATTCTACACCTTCCCGCTGACATTTGTGGACTGGGAAATCGTGCTTTCCTTTGCCTTCATACCTCTGGTAGTAGGTGAGCTGACAAAGGTAGTTATGGCTAAGATTTCGAAGTAATATAAAAATGAACATTAAAAAAGGAAGTCCGATTATTTTGGACTTCCTTTATATTTACCTGAAAATGTAGCTGTATGGGTTTTTATGACTCCCGTTGATCAACACCTCAAAGTGTAGATGCGATCCTGTGGATCTTCCAGTACTGCCCATTGTAGCTATCTGCTGGCCTCTATATACCCTGTCCCCTGACTTTACAAGAAGCTTGCTGTTATGAGCATATCTTGTCACATAACCATTCTCGTGATTTATTTCTATCAAGTAACCGTAACTACCCTTGTACCCTGCAAAGGTTACCTTTCCTCCGTCTGCCGCATATACTGCTGTCCCCTTGCTGTTAGCCAAATCAATTCCCTTGTGCATCCTTCCGTTTCTCATGCCGTATGGGGATGATACCCTGCCTCTGGTCGGCATTACAAAGGATCCTACAGCTGCTGTCTTTGGAAGCTCCTTGGTACCCTGAGCAACTACCTCAGTCTTTGGCTCCTCGAGTATATTCTTCTCGATAATAACTTCATCAACCAAAATTCCGTTATGTCTTATTTCCTCTGCCAATACGTCTGCCTTACCTTTGACTCCCTTTACTATGATCTTCTTTTGGTTCTTGTACATTGAGTCATCATTTTCAACCTTGGTCTCAAAATCTATATCTGCTACATATTTGACTTCTTCATGAGTTACAACCGTCAAAAGCGGTACCGGTACGAACAGCTTGACCTCGTCCCCTGGCTTAAGCTTAGCAGATGAGAGCTCCGGGTTTGCACTTTCAAGGGCCTCCACTGTTGTATCGTACATCCTTGCGATTATCCAGTAGCTTTCTCCCACCTCTACAACATGCGTTCTCATAGCTTCTTTGCCGGCTATAATTGCCTCGATAGCCTTTTCCGGATCGGATAGACTTCCAAAGCTTGTATCTATTGGCTCTATTTCAACCTTTTCCAGGAAACTTACCTCTTTGATCACAACATCGCGAGCCTGCTCTCCGGCCGGTGATGATGCAGTTGTTGCCGATGCTGTTACTGCTGTTGAAGCTGCTCCATCTAGGAGCTTCACAACGTCTCCCGGCTTTAATCTATCCGGGTTTAGCTCCGGATTTGCCTTCATCAGTTCCATTGCAGATAAGTCATATTTTTTTGCTATCGTCCAGAAGTTTTCCCCTGATTGGATAGTATGAGTTGCAGGCTCTTTTTGTGGCTCAGGCTCCGCAACCTGTACTGCTTCTATTGCTGGTTCCTCCTCTGCAACTTCTGGCAGATAAGGCTTTTTGATAGTATCAAGAATATAATTGACTTCCTCTTTTGACTTGAATACTCCAAGTCTTTCACCGTCTATGTCAAGGCTGAAACCTGTTACCTGGACGTTGATCCTGGTTTGGATATTCGATTTAAGCTCCCCATACCCGGTAAGCTCTTCATCCTTAGCGTGTGTTGGCTGGAACGCCAACTCTTTGTCCAATACGACTCCCATGTCATATGTACTCGATAGTCTCTCCTCGATATCGTCATAGGTTTTTAGAGCCTCTTCCTCTGTCCTGACGACCCCTATTGCCTCATCTCCGAGATAAACCTCAAATGCTCTGGTTTTAGCTTCGTTTGCGGAATAGCTGGCATAACCGATACCCACTATCGAAGCAACTACAACAAAAGCCGTTAGTCTTCTGGTCATTCTATTTTTAAAAGAAAAAAATTCTTTAATTCTCTCAAAGTTAAGTGTTGAAGAGCCATGCTTCATCCAATAATCTCCTCCAAACCTTACCTTATTGATGCCTAGGTAATTTATTTTGTAACCGAATTGTAACATTCACGAAATCATTATACCAATGCTGAGCAAATAATACAACTTTTTAAGCATCCTCCAACAACTTGTACTCACACTTGGAATTGGACATTATAAAACCCCCTACATTAGTATTTGCAAGGGGTCCATCGTTGTCATATATTTACATTTGCATTTCTGATCAATTGTTACAAAAAATTTATAATTTAACAAATGACTGAAAGCCTTTCATCCGCCAGCTTGAACTCCACTTCCTCATTCTTTATTTCAAACAACTCTCCGTCGATATTCAATAAGTAACTCCCCTCTGCCCTTACTATGATCTTTTTAGCTGTATGGAACTCAACGTACTTGTCGTACTTAACGTGCTCTCCCTTAAAAATAGTTGGAAATAGAGTAAGTATCCTCAGGTTGCTGATATCCTTGACAACACATACATCAAGCAGGCCGTCGTCTACCTTTGCCATGGGCAAAATCATCATACCGCCTCCGTAATACCTTCCATTCCCTACGGCAACCAGCGTGGCCTTTCTTTCAATGTGCTTTCCATCCACCTCAAAAACCACTCTTCTGCTCCTGTAAACGATCAGAGCGGTTATTACTCCAAGTATATATGCGGCTTTTCCCTTTACAAACCTCTTTATTTTATCAGTATGTCTTACGACCTCTGAGTCAAATCCAAGGCTTGATATGTTGAAAAAGAATTTATCCTTAGCCTTCCCAAGATCAATTTCCATAGTTTTGCATTGTATAAGTTTTTTCAGGGCTTCATCAAGATTCTCTTCTATCCCCAGAGACTTGCCGAGGTCATTCCCGGTTCCACCCGGTATTACTGCCAATATACCTTTGCCTCGGCTTAATATGCCCCTTGCCACCTCATTTACAGTTCCATCCCCTCCAACTGCAACGCAAATATCACAATCTGGGTTGTCCTCGACTATCGTTGTGGCTTCACCCGGTCTGGTTGTGGTTACCATCTTGTACATCAAGCCATGCTCATCCATCGTTGCTTTGATTTGATTTAGATAACCCAAAGCCTTGCCCCCTCCGGCAACCGGATTAACTAAAAAGAGATATTTGGACATTTTCCCCTCCTCTGTCAAAGGAATCCAAAGGCTTCTCCCCTCTTACGGCTCTCTCTATGGCCATTCTCTCCTCTGGAGAAATTGGGATGCTGGATTTCCCGTTTTTTACCTGCTTGGCAAAGCTTACGGATCTTTCTCTTCCATATATACTGGTAATAACAAAACCATTGTTGTATGCATCCAAAAGTGCTATGGAAAAACTAAGGTCACTTCCTATGTCCTCAAATGCATTGTACCTTATGAATCCAATTTTTTGCAGCGCAAAAGTCAGCTTTGTCTCGATTGAGAGGATGTTGCTTTCTATAAGGTTCACATCCCTGTTAAGACTTGATATGTCTCTGTTAAGCTGAATGATCAGGTCCTCAAAACTTACCCCTTCCAAATCCCTTGTCAGTTCATAGTACCTGTTCCTCTGCTTTCTTAGACTAATATATGTTGCGGCAAGTAGTCCCGCCAAAATCACAAAACAAACGGCGAGAACCAGCAGTATAATATTTCCATTATTTTCCATATATTCAAGCAATACAGTCATTATTCCACCCTCTATATTTGTCTGGATATCTCCCGAAGTGCCTTAATGGCACTCTCGATCTCATTATGATCGTTAAAAATCCCGAAGCTGAATCTTACCGCTCCTTGTTCGGTAGTACCTATAGTCTCATGTGCCAACGGAGCACAATGAAGACCTGGTCTTGCCAGGATCTCATATTCCTCACTCAGTATATATGCAAGATGTGATGAGTCCATATCCCTAAAATTAAAGGAGGCTACTCCAACCTGTTCAACAGTATTTCCAGGTCCATAGATCTTGATCCCTTCAATATGCTTAGCTTCCTCCAAAAAGTGCTGTAAAAGATCCTCTTCATGCCTCCTGATCTTCATTAACCCAGTTTCTTTGATGAACTGAATTCCTTCACCCAAAGCAGCTATCCCTGGTGCATTGGGAGTCCCACTTTCAAGCATATCTGGCATGATCTCAGGCTGGATCATCGAATAGGATGCACTTCCCGTGCCTCCATATGTCAAAGGCTCCAACGATATTCCCTTTCTAACATAGATCCCTCCTGTCCCCTGAGGTCCAAACAAGCCTTTATGCCCCGGAAACGCAAGAATATCTATGTTGTCTCTGTCCACATCTATTGAAACCACACCCGCAGATTGGGCAGCGTCAACCAAAAATGGAATACCCTTCGACCTTGCAAGCATCCCCACATCGCTAATTGGCATGATCGTTCCCAATAAGTTTGACATATGTGTCATCACTATTAAAGCAGTGTTCTGTTTTATTGCAGCTTCAATGCCCTCTTTTGTCAGCCTGCCCTTCTCATCTGCCCAGACTATTGTATGCTCTACTCCATATCTTTCCAATGCCTTGATTGGTCTCAATACAGAATTGTGCTCCATTGAAGTAGTCACTACATGGTCACCTGGCTTTAATATTCCCTGAATACCGATATTAAGGCTCTCGGTGCAGTTGAAGGTGAAGGCTATGTCCAGTGGATCCCCGATCCCAAACAGCTCAGAAAGCAGCTGCCTTGTATTAAAAATCTCCCTCCCGGCTCTCAGAGCCAGTTTATGGCCTGATCTCCCGGGATTTGCTCCATATTCCTTCATCGCTTCAAGCATTTTGTCATATACTTTTTGGGGCTTTGGAAAGCTGGTTGCTGCATTATCAAAATAGTACATATTATCTCCTTCTTCGACTTATGACAGCCTCTTATAAACTATCGCAAGCATTTCTTCCTTTAATTTCTTTCCTTCCTCCATCAAGGCATCCAGCTTGCTCTCGATCTGAGCCTTATATTCCTGGTCCTTAATGCTCTTGAGATTGATTATGACGTTAAAAAGTGCTCCCTCAAGTCCAGTGTATGCCAGAAGGGTACCTACGCCCACGTCTGTGATAGCATTTACATTGCCATAGTTTGCAAAAACATCCTGAAGTTTTAGTATTTCAAGGCATTTTTCAGCACACCTCAGAGGAACCTCCATCGCCTTTTTATAGCCTTCCTGAATAGCGTTGGTCCTGAGTTTTTTCTCCTCATCAGTTTCTTTTGGAAGCTTGAATGCCCTCATGACATCATCAAAAGCTGTAGAATCCTCATCAACTATAAGGATAAGCTCCTCAATAAGTCTGTCTATACTTTGAAAGGCTGCCTCCATATTAACTTTCTGTTCTTCCGGAACTCCATCATAAACCTTTTTCCCTATTGTAAGATTGCCAACCATGTTGGTAAGTGCTCCTCCCAGGCTCCCTGCAAGAGCGGCAACACTTCCCCCGCCCGGAGTTGGACTCTCACTTGAAACGCTTCTAACATAATCCTTGGCAGTCAATTCTATCAACATTGTATGCACCTCCGTGTTATTTCAAAACTTCATTATCCCCTCAAGTACGATTGCAGCTGAACCCCCTACCTTGACCTTGAACCCAGCATCCCCCCTGCTTATAAAACAAGCTATCTGGCTGGGTCTGTTCATATATTGCCCCTGTCTGACAAGAAGTCTTTCACCCTTAAGAATATTGTTTGATTTCAAGTAATAGATCAGTGCACCATTTGACGTACCTGTGGCAGCCTCTTCAGGTATTCCAACTGCCGGGGCAAAGTTCCTTGCAACTGCCTCATCTTCAAGGTCCTTGTCCAGTGCAAATGCATGAACACCTGTTACCCCCAATCTGTTGCTCAGTGCAGTGAGTGCCTGATTATCAACACTTATGCTCTTAAGCACTGCTTCGTTTCTTACAGGCATTATTATATCCGGAAGACCAGTCGATACAATCTCCGGTACTGCACTTGTTCCATCGATTCCTATATCCTCGACCTTTATTCCCATGGCATCTGCCAGTTCTTGTATCTCATCCACCTTGCCAATTGCCCTTGGAGTGTCCTGCTCCATTACAATGTACTGAGGCTCATAGTTTGAAAATGCTATATCTACCGTAAGTGGTCCAAGCCTGGTTTCGATCCTTGCCTTTTTAGTGCCCTTTTCTATAGCTTTGATGTATCCTTTCTTCGCAAGTGTAAATATTCCCGCTATCGTCGCATGCCCACAAAGATCCACCTCGCATAAAGGTGTGAAGTATCTTACCATGAAGTAACAATCCTCAAGCTGCCTTATAAAAACAGTCTCTGAAAGATTCATCTCATTGGCTATTCTCTGCATATCGTCATCCTTAAGACCTTTGGAGTTGGTCACAACTCCCGCAGGATTCCCTCCGAATGGAGTATTTGTAAAAGCATCCACCTGAAATATATTTATTTCCATAGTGTTCTCCTTTCGAAATGTTCCACGTGGAACATTAGCCTACAATCAAGTCAATAAGCCGTTCCAGATCGTCATCATCATAGTATTCTATTTCAATACTACCCGACTTCCTTCCGCGATTTAGGGTAACCTTGGTTCCCAGCACCCCCATCAGCTTTTCCTCCAGCTCGATCATAAACAGTTCCTTTGCCTTTTTATTCCTTTTAAATCTCTTTTTTGAAACCTTAGCCTTCTCCTCAGCCTCTCTGACATTCATGCCCAGCTCTATAATCCTATTGGCAGCCTCGAGCTGATCCTCGCGGTTCTTAATAGCCAATAACGCTTTGCCATGACCTCCGGTCAGTTTTCCTTCATATATATATCCTATTATTCGTTCATCGAGATTCAAGAGTCTAATGCTGTTGCTAATATATGATCTGCTCTTCCCTACAGCCTTTGCAAGCTCTTCCTGCTTCAGGCTGTACTCGCTCATAAGCCTCTTATATGCCTCTGCCTCTTCAATAGGGTTTAAATTTTCCCTTTGGACATTCTCAATAAGAGAAATTTTGGCAGCTGTTTCCTCATCTATCTCTCTGACAATTGAAGGGATCCTTTCAAGGCCTGCTGCCTTGGCTGCCCTCCATCGCCTTTCACCAGCTATTATTTCATATCCATCGTCTTTTCTTCTCAAGATAATTGGCTGAATAACCCCGTTTTCCTTTATGGATGCCTTTAGATCGTTCAGTGCGTCTTCGTCGAAGATTTTTCTAGGTTGATCCGACTTTGGAATTATTCTTGAGATCTCGATTTCCTCTACCGCCTCTGAAGGGTTCAGCTTTACATCGCTGATAAGCTCCTCAGCCTTTTCCTTATCCTGAATCAATGCAGACAGACCCTTGCCCAGTCCCCTTTTCTTAGCGTTCATTTGACCCTCTCCCTTCAAATTACTGTCTCGCGATCAATCCTGAAGGAATAAAAATTCCTCTGCTAGCTCCATATAGCTGTCAGCGCCTTTGGATTTATTGTCATAATCCATAATGGACAATCCATAAGATGGAGCTTCAGCAAGTCTTACATTTCTGGGAATAATGCTGGTATAAACCTTCCCCTTGAAAAAAGCCTTTACCTCCTCAACAACCTGAATGGACAGATTGGTCCTTCCATCGAACATGCTCAGTACCACGCCTTCTACCTCCAGGCCCGGGTTGTAGCTCTTTTTAACTAGTTCGATAGTCTGGAACAGCTGGCTGACTCCTTCAAGTGCATAATATTCGCATTGTATCGGTATTATGACGCTATCCGAAGCGATCAGGCCTATAACACTTAATATTCCAAGAGATGGAGGGCAGTCGATAAATATGAAATCAAACTCGCCCTTGATTTCACCGATTATATCCTTAAGTACAGTCTCCCATCCTTCCTTTCTTGCAAGCTCGATCTCAAGGCCTGCTAACTGATTGTTGGACGGTATGATCCTGACGTTCTCCGCTGAAGTATCATAAATTCCCTCTACTATTGAAGCTTCATTACTAAGGATATCGTATATGATGACTTCCGCATCGTTTTTGTCGATCCCCAATCCACTGGATGAGTTGCCCTGAGGGTCGATATCAATAAGAAGCACCTTCTTCCCCAGTTTTCCCAAACCCGCAGCAAGGTTGATGCTGGTTGTAGTTTTTCCTACACCGCCCTTTTGATTAAAGATAGCTATTACTTTTCCCATTCCAACACTCCTCCCGGCAAAATAGCCCTCTTTTTTACACTCTGTATATAGCACAACGAAGGACGCTTTATTTGCAAGTCATTAATTACCTTGTTAGGTATATAATAGCATATCCTGAACTCTTTTGAATAAAAAAGTTCCACGTAAATACACCTATAAGATGTTTCACGTGGAACATTCGGTTCAAGCCCAGTGTTTTCAATCGTTTCATGGCTACTTAATTGGAGATTTTCTTGGCTTTCCTCCGCCTCTTGGATACTTTGAAGATGTCTTTGTCAATTTCTTTATCATTACAAGGGTGTGCTCTATGTCTGTTCCAGGGAACTTTACCTCT